>JAQUAD010000090.1 GCA_028687425.1 Sideroxydans sp. | reverse complement strand
CGTACCACAATCACACCCGACATCGGGCTAATCACCACACTGCGCCCCTTTTCCGTGCCTACGATAGCAACAAGTGACTTGTTCAACTCGTCCCAGAAATCCGTGCTGCTGGTCATGCTGACCTTGCTGCTGTCTATTGCCGCCGCCCGATTGCTGGTCGAATTGGTCGCCACCCCGGTAGTACCGGTGATGGAAGTCGGATTGTCCGAGACCGAACCGGAACTCACGCGCAAGCTGGATTTACCTTCGCGCTGTCCGGTCAGGTAGTTCACATGGAAGATGCGCGTCTGCAGACCCAGCGGCTGGATATAGATGCGCGTACCGTCGACCTTGTACTCGTATCCGTACATTTCGCGGATCGATTCCAACGCATCAAATACTGTCACGTCTTTCAGATTGAGCGAAATGTTCCCGCTCACATCCGGATGCAGCAACATGCTGTATCGAGTTCCGGAGACGATGGCCATGAACACCTGCTGCGCGGGCGTGTTGTTCACCGACAGGTCGAACTTTGCTTCGGAAGCGGCGGAATCAGTCGGCGCTGCGGCAGCGGGCAGCGGCGGCAACAAGGCATCGTAAACTTCAGTTTGGGTGCTGGCTTTTACCGCGGCATCCAGCTCGGCATCGATCTGGTTCTGGATATTCTGGCTGGACTCCGTCGTCGCGCACCCGGCGAACGCAAACAGACTCAGCACGATGAAGATTTGCCTCATTTTCCACTCCCATTCTTTGTATCGTCATCCACGCAAGTCACGACTTTCTTTTTGACCTTGGCGGGTTTTTTCTTGGCGACCTTTCTGGCAACGGTCTTGCGTATCGTCGCCAGTCCGTTGCGACCGGCGCACGCCTGCTCGGTTTTGGAGAGATTGACCGCAGGGTACATGTGCATGACTTGGCGCCCCTCAGGGCCAAGCAATACCACGCATGTCTCGTTCACGACAGCCAAAGTCGCGCCGCCATATTTTTCTCCGACCTGTACTTCTACTCCATTGATGATGGCCGCTTCACGCTTGCCGGCAAGTATCACGGATTGCAGTCCGCTCGGCGCTGCGCCAGGCTTTGTGTCCACAGCCTGCCCATCGAGTCCTGGAACAAGATCGAATGCCGGACGAGTCGGGTCATCCAGACCTGCCGCCCAGCTACTCACGCCCGGCAGCATGCAGAGCAGCAATACACCAGCAAGGCTCTTCATACTTGTAGCCATGTCTTATCCAAACTAAGGGTATACAGTGTGAGGGTCAATTCTGTTTGCGGATATTTCACCACGTTCATGTTCGCCATCCCCCAGAACATCTGGGTCGGAAGTTTTTCCAGCATCTGCAGGTATTGCGTCAGGTCGGCATAGTTGCCTCGCACCGTGATCCTGACTCCGTGCTTGTATATCTGTTTACCGTCCGCTGCTGCCGGTTGCGGATCTTTGTCCGCCTTTTCAATGAAATTCGCAACCTGCAGGGTTTCCAGCGAGACCAGTTGCAAGCGGCTGTTCTTTGCCAGCACCTGTTCAAGCAGATGCGCCATGCGCGCGGGCTGCACCAGCTTGTCCTGCGTCTCTCTCAGGAATGTATCGCCCAGGGCGATCTGCTCGCGCAACTGGCGGATGCGCTCGCGCTGCGGCGCATCCTTGTCGGCCTGCTTGGCCTGCAACAAAGCGGCCAACTGCCCCTGTATCTCCTTCATCTTTTCCTGCTGCTGCACGACTTGCGACGATAGTCGCTTCTGCTGTTGCAGCAAGGGATTCAGGAAGAATGAATCGATCATGGCAACCAGTGCGAACGCGACTGCCGCGAAAATCAAGGCGCGCTCGCGCAGCGTCATCGCGTCGATTTTTGCCACGAGTTGTTCCCAGCGCTCCTTCATTATTTTCCAACCTCCTCGGCAGCAACAGACTTCAGGCTGAATTCCACATATCTGGGTGCCGGAGAATTGTTCTGCGCATCAGGCAGCTTCATTTGCAATGCTGCAAAAGTCTTGCCACGCATCACCGGCTCGTGATTCATGCGCTGAATATATTCAGGCAGGAGCTTGGGATTGACCACCGCACCTTGCAGGCTCATCTGCGCGCCGTCCCCGCCGATGTGGAAGCCCGTCAACCACAGCCCCTTGACCGTCTGGCGGGCGAATGCACGCAGATATTCCGAATAGCCTTGCGTATTACCGAAGGCTCCGCTCTTGAGCGTCGCCAGCAGAGCTTCCTGCATGCTAGCCTGTGTCTCCACCATCTGCAGCTCATCATTGAGCAGCTTCTGCGCTCGCTGCGGGGAAAACTCGTCGATGTAATTGACCATGCGTTTTTGCTCGGCCTCGTAACGGATGCTCATCTCTGCCGTTTGCTTCGCCAGCATTTTCACCTGATACGAGGCATAGCCATAAAACAGCATTGATCCCAGCACGATCAACAACAGGGCTTGCAGCATGGTCAGCGCGGAAAAATGTTTCTTCTGCTTGAGGAAGACCGGATTGAAAAGGTTGATCTGCTGGCTCATAGCGCTTTTTTCTCCAAGCGCAGCGCTGCGCCCAGCGCATGCAACGCATAGCTCGCAAATTCGCTGTCAGCCAATTCCGGCACACCCACGATATCCATTCCCTGCGTCAGATCGAGCGCTTCAACCGGTATGCCCAAACTGCCGCCAAGCAGCCCGACCAGCCCCAATTCCTCCGGAGCGGATACCAGCATCCTGCTGATGGAGATATGGTGAAACTGTCGGTCAAAGTAATCCAGCGAGCGCTGCACTTCCAGCTCGACACGATCCCGATACTGCTGGCGCAGCATCTCATCCGCATCGGACAACTGCCCTACCGTGATCTCCACCCTGCGCGCCAAAAACAATTCGCCATCGCTGGTGATGGTCAGCAAGCCGCCTCCCTCGTTGAAGGACAGCAGGGCCAATCCCCTGCCTTCGGTTTCATACAGCGTGGCGATATTGCGTTGCGCGGTTTCCGAAATATCGATCACTGACAGATCTATACGGGCCTTCTCGAACAGTGCGATGCGTTTGCGTACTGTTTCATTGGAGGCAGCAACCGCATACAGCGATTGGGGGCGCTCGCTGCCATACTTGCCGACGGGAATCTGCAGTACGTCGATGGTTGCGTCGTCCACATGGTAGTTGAGCGAATCCTTGATCTTCCAGCGGATAGCCGTCTTCAATTCGTCCACCGGCACGTTCGGCGCCTCGACCATCATCATCTGATATTCATTGGGAGCCAGCAGCGTTGTGAAACGCGCATTTTCAAGTTGCGCTTCCTTGCGGATCTTTTCCAGTACGGAAGAGGTGACTTCGTTTGATGAAAAAAAAGTACAACGAGTGACTTGTGGGCGCATGCCTACATATTTCGCTTGCGCGACATAAACCCCTTTATTACCAAGGGTCAGAGCTGTCCAGCCCGCCTCGCGGCTACCACGCTGAAACAATGAAAGAAATTTAGCAAAATCCATAATTTGGACGAAGTTAATTTACTAACCCATTGCTGTCAAGGGAATTTCTTCGGTCGCCTGTCCACATGTCGGCACCAAAACCATCCTTTTCGTCAATATATCGACAGCCCAAGTCAAAACGGCTAGACCCGAGGTATAGCCGCTTGACCGATTCCGGACATCCATCAGTAGGCTTCTCGCTGATAGATGAACTGATTGCCGCCTCTGTACACACCGAATGTTGCTTGACCTGCCACACTTCCCAAGAACGTCGGCGCATTCAAACCAATGCTTACCCCCCCAGGCACGCCCGGTGCAGCCAAATTGAGTACGGCGCTGCCATTTGCCAGCACCACTACCCCGTTTGTAACGGCCACATTTGCCAACGCCAAAGGACCATTGGTGATGACGGGCACGATGTTGGCGGCAGTGTTAAATGTAGTCACACTGTCATTGCCATTCATATTCCACACGCATGCGCCCGCTGCAATACTTGCGCAGTATTGTGCATTTGCCATCATGGTCAAAGGCAGGATCTCGCTGCCATATGCGTTGCTGATCCTGATCCGCCCGCTGACCACCTTCAACCCGCCTTCATGCAGAGAAGAGGCAACACCATCTCCAGCCGATTCAATTGCACGAATGAAGACATCCGTAGGCGCAGTTGCCGCTGCTGCGAAGGTGAATGCCGGCGTAGAAGTACCTGCGGCATTGCTTCCATTATTGAAGTCGGAATTCGCCACGGTTGTATTGTTCAGCGCCCCTACTGCTCCCGCTATTACAGCACCGCCTGCACTGGCGACGGCACTCAGCGTAACGTCGCTAGCAAAATTCTGTGCGGCCACAGCAGAATAACGGTAATTCTGCGTGATGCCCTCTGCCGCATTCATGGCCAGCACGCTTACGTTGAACGCCTGTCCCGCATAGACCAGACCATTGTTCGGGCACGCCGGTGCAAACGCCATAC
>JAQUAD010000089.1 GCA_028687425.1 Sideroxydans sp. | reverse complement strand
TCCACCACGGTCATACCCATCGAGTTGGCCACACTCATAACCACCACCGTCAGCACGATCATGAAGATGAAGCCGAAAATCATGTCGAACATGCCGTGCACCTGGTTATAGAAATCGGACAGGTCCTGCCAGGTGAGGATCTCCACATCGAAGCCGGCTACCTGCAATTTCTTCAGCAGCCGTTCGCGCATCATCGCCGTGTTGTCCACATGATCGAGCAGGATGGTCAGGCGTGAAGCGCGGCCTGCCCCGTCGAGCAGACTGCGCGCCAGTGACAGCGAAACGAAGGCGAACTTGTCGTTGCTGCCCGCATTGCCGGTGTTGAACGACTTGCCCAGCGTGATGTCGGCAGCATTGGCCTGCCCGCTCAGCGTGTTCACCAGCACCTGTGCCTGCTCGCCCTCCTTGAGGTGCAACATCTCCACCAGTCCCTCGCTCAGCGCGACCACGTCCGGCCGTTCCTTGTCCAGGCGCATCACCATGCTGTCGTACAGACCGCTCGCGCGTTCCTCGTCGGTCAGGCTGCCGGCCCGCAGTTTCTCCACCGCCTCGGGTTCTATGCCCTCGGCGATGAAGATGGTACTGGCGCGGCCGTTGCTGACCAACCCGCTCATGCCGATGCGTGGTGCGACCAGTTCGACATGCTCCTCGGACTGCACCAGTTTGCTGATGTCGCGCACTTCCTGCGCGGTAAGCAGATAGCGTTCAGGATCGAGCTTGCCTTCCGTGCGCATGCCTTTCTTGTATAGCGTCAGATGTCCCAGCATCTCGCCATGGATGGACTGACGCCCCAGACCGTCATAGATGTTGTGCGTGTAGCCGGCGAACAGCACGATAGCTGCAAAACCCAGCGCGATCGCGAGCAGCGTGACCAGCGAACGGCGGCGATTGCGCAGCAGGCCGCGCAGGGCAAGTTTGGTCGTATTCATTGCATCACCTCATCACTTGCGATGTTGCCGTCGCGCAGCAATATCTTGCGGTCCACATGGTCGAGCAGGCGCGGATCGTGCGTGGTGAACACGAAGGTCACCTTGCGCGCACGGTTCATCTCGCGCATCAGCTCCACCACCATGCGGCTGTTCTCGGAATCCAGGTTTGCGGTCGGTTCGTCGGCGATCACCAGCTTGGGATTCACCACCAGCGCGCGAGCGATGGCCACGCGCTGGCGCTGACCGCCGGAGAGTTTGTCCGGCAGGGAATGGATGAAGCGTTCCAGTCCCACATCCACCAGCGCATCGCTGGCACGCTGCTTGGCCACGTGCTCGTTCTCGCCCTGTATCTGCAGCGGCAGCATCACGTTTTCCAGCGCGGACAGTACCGGCACCAGGTTGAAGTTCTGGAACACGAAGCCCAGCTTCTGGCTGCGGAACTCGGTTAAGGCGTCGTCGCCCAGCAGGTGCGTATCCTGTCCGTCGAAATTCACTTCGCCGGCCGTCGGACTGTCGATCAGGCCGATGATGTTCATCAGCGTCGATTTGCCGCTGCCGGACGGCCCCCACACGGCAAGGAACTCTCCCGCGTGGATGTCCAGCGAGATACTGTTCAGTGCGTCGATGTGGGTCTCGCCCAGCATGAAGCGGCGGCGGATGTTGCGCAGTTTGAGTATGGCGGTATCTGGTTCGCTCATGTCGTCCTCACTTGATATGGATAGTGTGCGAGGTCACGCCCTCGCCGATGTCAAAGGCAGCGTCGCTGAATTTCGGCGGACCAAAGCGACTGGCGGCATCGCGCGACGCACCGGTCGGTTCGCTCGGGATGCCGATGAAATTGGTGTCCAGTTTGCCGTTCCCGTTCAGGTCGGCATAGACGGAGATGGCACAGGTGCAGGATGGGATGTCCCTCACCGACAGGATCGTGCGATCTCCTGCGGCAACAATGCTGCGACGGATCGCCTTGTCGTCGCGCATCGGGAAATCCGTCGCCGAGCTGTGGATGGCGACGTACAGCGTTTTGCCTTGCAGGCCGGGCGCGATCAGCGCCAGTTCTAACTCGCCGGCGTGGCCGGCAGATGCAAGCAGCAAGGCCGCCAGCGCGATCGGATATTTCATGGCACCTCCCGTTAAATGACAGGATGCACTGTAATCAGGGAAAGCCGGATACGGGAGCGCTTTGCGACGAACTGCGCAAAATGCGGAGTGAATGGCAAGACTAATCGCGCTTGTCCTGTTGCGCTTCCAGCATCTGTTCGATACGAGCAAGTCTTGCCGAGATGTCTTTCAGCAGGCGGTCGGATTCTTTCTCTTCCGCTTCGATCTTCTCCACATCGCTGCCGATAAAGAAGGCAGCCAGATTGGCCGTGAGCATGGAGATCAGCACCACACCGAACAGCACCACCAGCGAGGCGAACAGGCGCCCCGCGCCGGTATGCGGCACCACATCGCCATAGCCGACCGTCGCCATGGTGACCCATGCCCACCACATGCCGTCCCACACATTGCCCACCGAAGGATCAATGCGCGACATGACGATGCCCGATAGCAGCATGGCAAAGAAGGCGACTATCAGCGTGGTACCGAGTTTGTGCTGGGAGAGCAGTTTGCGCGCCGACTTGGACATGCGTGCCAGCAGCGCCAGCACCAGCAACAGCCGGAAGCCGCGGAGCAGGCCGATCAGCGGCGAGTATTCCCAGAACAGGGGAAAGCCGCCGATGATGATGGCCAGGTTGAGCCAGTTGCCGAGCAGATAGGCACGTTTGTGATCGACGCGCGCGGTGAGCACCCACGTCTCCAGCAGGAAGGCCAGCCAGACCACCCAGTCGGCGATGCGCGCCAGCACGGGCAGGATGGCGTCGGTCGCCACCAGATACCACTGCAGCACGATCCACAGCGCCACCCCCAGCATCGGCCACTCCAGACGTTGCGCCCAGCGTCGCGCGACGACGTTCTCCCGTTCGGAGACCCCTGCAATGCCGAGAAGGTGGACGACCCTCACCTCGCGCCTTACTTGGAGAGCTTCTCCATGCCGCCCATGTACGGGCGCAGCACTTCGGGGATGGTCACGCTGCCGTCGGCGTTCTGGTAGTTCTCAAGAACGGCTACGAGGGTACGACCCACCGCCAGACCGGAACCGTTCAACGTGTGCAGCAACTCCGGCTTGCCGGCCGCATTGCGGAAGCGTGCCTGCATACGGCGCGCCTGGAAGGCTTCGAAGTTGGAGCAGGACGAGATCTCGCGATAGGTGTTCTGCGCCGGCAGCCACACTTCGATGTCGTAGGTGGTGGCAGCGGAGAAGCCCATGTCGCCGGTGCACAGCTTGACCACGCGATACGGCAGCCCCAGCTTTTGCAAAATAATTTCTGCATGGCCGAGCAGCGCTTCCAGCGCGGCATAGGATTGCTCCGGATGCACCATTTGCACCAGCTCCACCTTCTCGAACTGATGCTGGCGGATCATGCCGCGCGTGTCGCGACCATAGGAGCCTGCCTCGCTACGGAAGCACGGCGTGTGCGCCACGAACTTCATCGGCAACTTCTCCAGCGGCACGATCTCGTCACGCACCATGTTGGTCACGGGCACTTCGGCGGTAGGGATGAGATAGAAGTTCTTCTCTTCCTGCTCCTCGCCCACCACGCGCGGGATGCGGAACAGGTCTTCCTCGAACTTGGGCAGCTGGCCAGTGCCACGCATCGAATCGGCATTCACCATGTAAGGCACATAGGTCTCGGTGTAACCATGCTTGTCGGTATGCGTATCCAGCATGAACTGTGCGAGTGCACGGTGCATGCGCGCCAGCGGCCCTTTCAGCAGCGAGAAACGTGCACCCGCGATCTTCACGGCGGTCTCGAAATCCAGTCCGCCCAATCCTTCGCCGATGCTGACGTGGTCCTGCACCTCGAAGTCGAACTGACGCGGTTCGCCGAACTTGTGCGTCTCCACGTTATCCGCTTCCGACTTGCCGACCGGCACGCTGGCGTGCGGCACGTTGGGGATCACCGCGAGGAAGGCATCCATGTCGGCCAGCACTTGCGGCAGTTTGGCTTCCATCTGCTTCAGCTCCTCGCCCAACGCACCCACCTCGGCCATGATGGCTGTGGTGTCCTCGCCCTTGGCCTTGGCTTGGCCGATCAGCTTGGAAGTAGCGTTGCGCTTGGCCTGCAGTTCCTGGGTGCGGGTCTGGATGGTCTTGCGCTCCGCTTCCAGTTGCTCGAACTTCGCGGTGTCGAGTTCAAAACCGCGCGTCTTCAAGCGTGCCGCCACACCGGCCAGGTCGTTGCGTAATGTTTGTATGTCTAGCATGAGAACCTCAAAATTATTCAAGTACACCAGCGTAGGATGGGTTGAGTGAAACGATACCCATCGAACAAATGGCGGGTATCGCTACGCTCAACCCACCCTACATTTTCTTTTTTGCCTTTGCATCCAGCTCACGCAGATGCGCGAGCTTCTCTGAAATTTTCGCTTCCA
>JAQUAD010000088.1 GCA_028687425.1 Sideroxydans sp. | reverse complement strand
ATGGGCCTGCCGCAACCGCCGGAAATGACCGGCCATTCGTTGATCCGCTTCCAGTGATCTGGCGCCTGCTGTCGTGCCTGTCGTTCGCACTCTGCCTCTCCACGGGCGCGCAGGCATCGCAGCAGGCTGACCTGGAGAAGCTGCGCGAACGCCTCAACAAGATCCAGCAATCGTTCGAACGCACCAATGAATCGCGTTCCGAGGCGGCCGATGCCTTGCGCGATTCGGAACGTGCGATCAGCGACAGCAACCGCCGCCTGGCCCAAGTCACGCAACAACGCCGCGAAGCGGACCGCGAACTGGAACGCCTGCAACAACGCAGCGCAACGCTGAGCGCGGATTACCGCAAGCAACAATCCCTGTTGGGCCGCTTGCTGTATCGCCAGTATATCGGCGGCATCGACCAGGACTATCTCAAGCTGCTCCTCAACAACGAAGACCCCAACCTGATCGCCCGCGAGCTGCACTATTACGATTACATCGCCCAGGAACGGGCCGCGCTGCTGCAAGGTTTGCACGACAACATGCAGGCGCTACGCGAGGTGACCGCTGCGGCACGCGATAAACGCAGCGAGATCGACCGATTGCAGCAGCAAACGCAGCAGGAACTGGCCAAGCTGGAACGCGAACAAGCCACCCGCCGCAAGACCCTGCAACGCATCTCGCTCGAATTGAAACAGCAACGCAACGAAATGGCGCGCCTGCGGCGCAACGAGGCACGCCTGCGCGACTTGGTGGATAAGCTGTCACAAGTCCCCGGCGCAGGCGGTGGCGCCCCATTCGTCGCCCTCAAGGGCAAACTGACGCTGCCAGTGAACGGCGAGGTCGGCAACCGCTTCGGCGATCAACGACCGGAGAGCAAGCTCGGCTGGACCGGTTGGTTCGTGCGCGCTACCGCGCGCCAGCCGGTGTTGGCAGTCGCTGCCGGACGCGTGGTGTATGCCGACTGGCTGCGCGGCTATGGCAACCTGCTCATCATCGACCACGGGCAAGGCTACATGAGCTTGTACGGCAATAACGAGACGCTGTACAAACAGGTCGGCGATACCTTGCAGACCGGCGATATCGTGGCCAGCGTGGGCAACAGCGGCGGCAACGATGATTCCGGTTTATACTTTGAGCTACGTTACCGGGGCCAGCCATTCAATCCCGCGCCTTGGTTCAAGCATCCATAAGGAATCCTGAGATATGAGTCTGCGCTTCAAGGAAATCAGCCTGGTCGCCATCGGCCTGTTGGCCGGCGTCACTGCCAGCTTGCACTTCTCCGCACTGGCCGAAAAAGAGATGCCGCTGCCGTTACCGGTGGAAGAGCTGCGTGCGTTCTCCGAAGTGTTCGGCCGCATCAAGAGCGACTATGTGGAACCGGTCAGCGATAAGAAGCTGATCACCGAAGCCATCAACGGCATGCTCTCTGGACTGGACCCGCATTCTGCCTATCTCGATGCCGATGCCTTCAAGGAGCTGCAGGTCGGCACCCAAGGTGAGTTCGGCGGCCTGGGTATCGAGGTCGGCATGGAAGATGGTCTGGTCAAGGTCATCTCTCCCATCGAAGACACGCCTGCCTTCCGCGCCGGCATCCAGAGCGGCGACCTCATCATCAAGCTGGATGACACCCTGGTGAAAGGCCTGACCCTGAACGATGCGGTGAAGCGCATGCGCGGCAAGCCAGGCAGCAACATCCGGCTGACGGTGGTACGCAAGAACGAGCCCAAGCCGTTTGAAGTCAACATCGTGCGCGCCGTGATCAAGGTGCAAAGCGTCAAATCCAAGCTGGTGGAACCTGGCTACGGTTTCGTGCGCATCACCCAGTTCCAGGAACATACCGGCGAGAACCTCGCCAGCGCACTGGAGAACCTGCGCAAGCAGAACAAGGCACCTCTGCAAGGCTTAGTACTCGACCTGCGCAACGATCCGGGCGGCTTGCTGACCGCAGCAGTGGGCGTCTCAGCCGCATTCCTGCCCAAGGATGCGCTGGTGGTCTATACCGAAGGACGTACCGATGATGCACGTATGCGTTTGCTGGCCAATCCCGACTATTACCTGCGCGGCGACAAGGCGGACTACCTCAGGGATCTGCCCGGAGAATATGCCAGTGTCCCCATGGTGGTGCTGGTGAACGGCGGCTCCGCCTCTGCTTCGGAGATCGTGGCTGGCGCCCTGCAAGACCATAAACGCGCGGTCATCTTGGGTACCCAGACCTTCGGCAAGGGATCGGTACAGACCATCCTGCCGCTGGGCAACAACACGGCGATCAAGCTGACCACGGCGCGCTATTACACGCCGAGTGGCCGTTCCATCCAGGCCAAAGGCATCGAGCCGGACATCGTGGTGGAAGATCCGGCGACGGCCACTTTCGATCGCACGCTGCGCCTGCGCGAAGCCGATCTGGATAACCACCTCAGCAACAGCCAGCTGAAGCCAGGCGAAGATGCGCGTCATCCGCAACGCAAAGCGTCAGACAAGGAGGAAGCCGGCGAGAAATCCGAGATCGCCGAGTTCGGCGCCAAGAACGACTATCAGCTGAACCAGGCGCTGAACCTGCTGAAAGGGATGAGCATCCTGCGAGGGAAATGAAGATGAATCCGTTCGAGCTGAAAAAAGAACGCCTCCTGACTTTCACAGCAGAGCCAGCCGACCAGCTGGAACAGGCTTATCTGCTGCTGAGCGGACTGCGCAATTTCGAAGTCACGCGCGACACGAAACCAAACACCTTGCGCATCCGCTACAGCGTGGAGCATTACTCGCTGGAAGGCCTGCAAAAGGCCTTGCAGCGGGAAGGCTTCCACTTCAACTACAGCCTGCTGGAACGCCTGCGCAACACGCTCTACCACTATTGCGAGGATGTGCAGTACCACAACCTGAAGACCCCGGAACCACGCACCAAGAACAATGCGCAGGAAGTCTTCGTCAAGGCCTACGAACAACACCCCCACGGCGATCACGTCGAGCTGCCCCAAGAACCCGGCAAGCACAAATAGCGGCATGGATGACCATCAGCTGCTGCGTTACAGCCGCCACATCCTGCTCCCCGAGATCGGCATCGAAGGCCAGCAAGCCTTCGTCGATTCCCATGCACTGATCATAGGCGCAGGCGGCCTCGGCTCTCCCGCCGCGATGTTCTTGGCGGCCGCTGGAATCGGCACGCTGACCCTGTGTGACGACGACACGGTGGACCTGACCAACCTGCAACGTCAGATCGCCCACCGCTGCGACAGCGTCGGTACGGCCAAGGTGCTCTCCGCGCAGCACACCCTGCATGCGCTGAATCCCGACGTCCAGGTCTGCGCCCTGCAAGAACGCGCGGTCGGCGCACGTCTGCACGAACTGGTAGCCACGGCCGATGTGGTGCTGGATTGCAGCGATAATTTCGCCACCCGCTACGCCCTCAACCGGGCCTGCCTGGCACAAGGAAAACCGCTGGTCTCGGGCGCAGCCACACGCTTCGAAGGACAGGTGACGGTTTTCGATTTCCGCCACGCAGGCATTGCTTGCTACAACTGCCTGTATCCCGAGGATACCGAAGCAGAGGAGACGCGCTGTGCAGTGATGGGCGTGTTCGCACCGCTGGTAGGCATCATCGGCAGCATGCAGGCTGCAGAAGCCTTGAAAGTACTGGCGGGTATGGCAGGTACGCTACACGGCAGGCTGCTCACGCTGAATGCGCTAACCATGCAACCGCGCGTGCTGCGGCTGGCCCGCGATCCGCATTGCAGCGTGTGCGCGGGCGCGGGCCGCTGAGGGATCAATCCGGCAAAGCAATCTTGCCGTCGGTACTGTACTGGTAATCTTTGAAGATATGCGCGGCACTGGGCACCTGATAGCTGCCGTCGGCCAACTTGCGCGTGGTGTCCTTGAGGCGATAGGTGGTCTGGCCGCAGGTCCAGCATTTGAAGTTGCGCATATGCGTACACAAGCAGGTCTTGTCGAAGACGGCGATCTTCTTGTCGCCGGGGTGGGCGGCGACCTCGCGATTGTAGGCGTCGATGTAGTCGCAACGCCCGTTCGCATCCAGCAGATAGCCATAGGATTCGCAACCCGGGCGGATACCCGAACCGATGGAGGGGCTGCTCTTCAACATGCGCATCGGATAGCCGGTCGGCGACGTACCATTGACTTCGATATCGTCCTCGTTGGCTTTGAAGTATTCCTGCTTCACATCGGCCGGCAAACCGCACTCATCTGCGACGGTGAAGCGCGTTGCCACCTGTACCGCCCCCGCACCTTCTTGCAGGAAAGCAGCCGCGTCACTGCCGGTGAAGATACCGCCGGCCGGGATCACCGGGATCGCCAATTGTTCTTCGCGCAGGTAGGCGTGGATCTCGTTCACGATGGTGCGCAGATCGTATTTCGCCCAGTCCATGCCGAATCCCAGATGGCCACCGGCGAGCGGCCCTTCCACCACGATGTAATCGGGCAAGCGACCGCCTTTCGCATTCTTGCGCAGG
>JAQUAD010000004.1 GCA_028687425.1 Sideroxydans sp. | reverse complement strand
CGGTGTGCGCAGGTCGTGCGAGATGCCGGCCAGCAGCGTGGTGCGATTCGCCAGCAGTTCGCGCACTTGCAAGGCCATCTGGCTGAAAGCTGCAGCCAGTTCCGAGAGTTCCTGCACCTCGTTGGCGGGCAGGTTCTCCGGGGTGCCGCCTGCGCCGATACGCTGCGCGGCTTGCGAGAAGTGCGCCAGCGGCCGCGTGATGCGGCGCGCCAGGATATAGGCGGTGAACAGGCTGAGCATCACCGTGGCGATCAGCGCCAGCAGCAGCATCATGGATGGATCGGTCAGCAGGCGCGACCTCGGGAAACCGATGCGTATCAGTTTGCCGCCGGCCGGTATCTCGGCCCAGAACCAGACGGTGTCGAGGTCGGTAATCTTCACTGAAACGGGTTCGCCCAGACGCGCGGACAGGGCATCGTCCAGCAGCGCGAGATAGGGCAATGTGAACGCGCGGTCGGGCAGCGGTGCGGCATCGTCGAACAACATGAATTGATGCTCGCGGATCAGCTCCAGTTCGAAATCCTTGCGCGTTCCCGGCGGCAGTTCCACCCATGTCTTGGCAGACAGGATCATCAGCGACGCCAGATCGTCCGCGCTGCGTTTTGCCATCGGCAGCATGACGTAATGCACCGTGGCGGCAATAAGCACGATCTGGAACACCAGCAGCGCGGCGGCCACCGTGCGCACCGTGCTGCTGAAAAGGGAGCGCGGCTTGCGGGGGACGCTCATCGCTCGTTCGTGCCGCCGGGCGAGAACAGATAACCCTCACCCCAGACGGTGCGGATGAAGCTTGGCGTGTCGGCGTCGTCTTCGATCTTGCGCCGCAGACGCGTCACGCGCACATCGATGCTGCGGTCGAACGGCGAACGTTCATAGCCTTTGAGCATGTCCATGATGGTGTCGCGACCCAGTACGCGGTTGGGATGATCGACGAAGATGCGCAGCAGATTGAATTCGCCCGTGGTGAGCTGCACGGTCAGTTCGTTCTTGTGCAGCACGCGTGCTTCCATGTCCATGCTGAAGGGGCCGAAGCGTTTGAAGTCCGGCTTGTTGCCGTCGCCGTTGGGCTGTCCCTGCGCGTTGCGTCGCAACAGGGCGCGGATGCGCGCCAGCAGTTCGCGCGGGTTGAAAGGTTTGGCCAGGTAATCGTCCGCACCCACTTCCAGCCCCACGATGCGGTCCACGTCCTCGCCGCGCGCGGAGAGCATGATGATGGGCAGGCTGCTGCGGGAACGCAGGCGGCGTGCCAGCGACAAGCCGTCTTCGCCGGGCAGCATCAGGTCGAGGATGAGCAGGTCGACCTGATGTTGCGCAAGATGCGCATCCATCTGCACGCCATCGGCCACGGTGGCGACCTGCAGGCCCTGCGCTGTGAGATATTCCTGCAACAGCTCGCGCAGGCCGGCATCGTCATCCACTACCAGTATGTGTCTGCTTTCCATGCGGTTACTATAACCGAAGCAAATGGCTTAAGGCAGGGTGGCGGCAGGCGCGGTAACACTCTGTTACAAACTGTTGCAATGCGGAAATCGCCGGGTAACGGGTGGGGATCAAGATGCAGCCATCAGATGAATGATCTGATCGTCCAACAACCAAGGAGAACATCATGAAAACCACCACATTGTTGCTCAATAGCATGCTGGCATTGGCACTGGCCGGAATCGGCAACGTCTACGCCGCCGAAGAGGCACAGGTACAGACACGCGAAGAGATCCGCGCCCAGCATCGTGAAGAGACTGCCGGCATGACCGCAGAACAACGCGAAGAATATCGCTTGCAGAAACAAACCGAGATGACTGCCGAACAACGTGCAGCACTGCGCGCTGAGAAGCAGAAAGCCAAGGCCGAGCAGCGCAAGAACAAGGCAGCCAACAAGCAGGGTTCCGGAAACGGTGCCATGCTGCGTGACGGCTCCGGCGCAGGTTCGCAACGCGGTAGTCAGGGCGGCATGGGCATGGGTCGCTGATGATGGATCATGCGGATCGCCGGAGCGGCGGTTCGCATGACCGCGCAATAGATCGAGGTGTGAAATGAATATGCGGCATACAACCTTTCTGGCATCACTGCTACTTGCCTTGCTGGCGAGTGGCGCTGCCATGGCTGAAGAAACGCCTGATACGTCTTCGGCCTTGGGGCAGATGACGCAGGAAGAATATGCCGCCTACCGTGCACGCATCAGCAAGCAACTGGAAGAAAAAGAGAAAGACAGCAGCAACGAAGCGAAGCAAAACAGGATTCGAAAACCTGCCAGCGGCTACGGTCAGGGCTATCGTGCGCGTCAGGAGCGCGCCAGAGAGGGCGGCATGATGGGTCGCGGGGCGGGTCGCAATCGCTGATGGAAGGAGAGATGTGATGATGCAACGATTACTGTGGATCCCTGTGGCTGCCTTAATGGCGGTGAGCAGCAACGTCGCGGCGGAAGAGGAAGGCTATCTTTCACTGGGCGTGGGGTTCGAGCGCAGTTCCGGCAAATATGGCGGCACCGCCACCATAGAGAGCACCTCGATTCCGGTCACGCTGCGCTATGCGCGCGACGATTGGTCGGTCAAGTTGACGGTGCCTTACCTGTCGGTGACCGGTGACGGATCGGTGATCATCAACGGTATACGCGGCAGCGGTGGCGGCGGCATGCGCATGGGGATAGGCATGGGCGGTGGAGGTGGAGGTGGCGGCGGTGGAACCACCACCACGACTACTTCTACCACGACTTCCACTCGTGTCACCAACAGCGGTCTGGGTGATGTGTCGCTGTTCGCCAGCCATGCCTTGTGGCAGAACGAGGGAGGCGATGCCGGACTGGATGCGGGCGTGCGCATCAAATTCGGCACGGCCAACACCATGCTCGGCAGCGGCGAGAACGATTACGCCGCGCAGGTTTCCGGCTATGCCGCGTTCGGCGATGTCACGCCCGGCTTGACGCTGGGCTACGAAAAACTTGGCAGCACGGCCACGGTGCCGCTGGATGGCGCAGCCTATGCTTCAGCCGGCCTCGATTATCTGCTGGGCGATGAATCGAACATGGGCGTGGAATACTGGTATGCGCAACCAGCCTCAGCGACCGGCTATGCGCAACGCGAGTTGACGCTGTATGCAGCGACGCAGATCGGCGAGGATTCATCGCTGCGCGCCTTTGTGATGAAAGGCTTGTCCGACGGCAGCCCGGACAGCGGTTTCGGCGTGTCGCTGTCGAGCGGGTTCTGATTCGTACAGCATGGGCAGGATGGGTGGAGCAACGCGATACCCATCCTACAAAGCCATTGTTTACTTCTTGAGCAGGTTCTTCAGGTCGGCGAAGGGATTGTGTGTGGCCGGCGCGGGGCCGCTCTCCTTGCGATCGCGCACCACTTCGTCCATCACGCGTGAATGCTCGTTGTCGTGGCAATACAGGCACAGCAACTCCCAGTTGCTGCCGTCCGGCGGGTTGTTGTCGTGGTTATGGTCGCGGTGATGCACCGTCAGCTCGCGCAGACGTGCGCCCGAGAACTCCCGTCCGCAACGGCCGCAGATATGCGGATATATCTTGAGCGCGCGTTCGCGATAACCCGCCTCGCGCAGTTCGCGCTGTTTGCGTGCATCGGCCACGACGCGGTCGAGGCGGGCATGGTCGGGTGTGGTGTGTTTGGGCATGGCGATCTCCCCTGCGTGTTGCGTCAACTATAGCAGGCGCGCCAGCCGGTGGAGCGTTCCGGTTCAGACCCCTATCCTTGAGCGGAGTCTGCCCAGCATGCCGATGAAATTCCCCGCACTGACTTTTTCGGAGGGATCGCTGATCGGCTCCACGCTTTGCCGTTTCTGCAGCACCGGCTGGCTGCGCACCAGATGGAAGCGCTCCAGCATGGATTCCAGATTGCGGGCGAGGATGCCCTTGCTGACCGGCTTGGGCAGGAAACGGGTGATCTGCGCCTGATTGATCAGTTCGATCAGGCGCGAAGTATCACTGAACGAAGTGACCACGATGCACTGCGTCTGCGGATTGAGTTGTTTGATGGTCTTCAGGATATAGCCGACGTTGGTCTCGCCCAGCATCAGGTCGGACACCACCACCGACACGTTCTGTTTCGCCAGCTCTTCCATCGCGTGCTGTGCGTCGGCGGCCCACACGATCTCGCAACGGTCGCCCAGCGTCTCGTGCACTGTTTTCGCCGTCGTTTCATCATGGTCCATGATGAGTACACGCGGTTTGTTGCCTGCTGCTTCGGGCTCGGGTGCAGCGTGCGCTTGCAGGGCGAAGCTGGCCTCGGCAATGGCGGCCGCCTCGGCCACCACCCGTTTCACGTCCTCTGCGTTCCATGGCTTCATCAGATAGCGGAACACTTCGCCTTCGTTCACGCTGGCGATGGAGGCATCCAGATCGGAATAACCGGTGAGCAGGATGCGCATGGTGGCGGGCGAGGTCTCGCGGGCGATGCGCAACAGTTCCGAGCCCTGCATCTGCGGCATGCGCTGGTCGCTGACGATGACGTGCACTTTCTCTTCGCGCAGGATGCGGATCGCTTCCTTGGGTTCCGTCGTGACGCGCACGTTGTAGCCGACGAAGAACAGCATGCGCAATGAGCGCAGGATGCGTTCTTCATCGTCGATCAATAACAGGGTCGGTTTGCTCATGGTTGCCTTTCTGGATCTAAGCGTAGGTTGCCGTGCCGGCGGTCGCCGAGGATGCGCTGTGCGCAATGGGCAGGCTGATATGGAAGCTGCTGCCTTCGCCTACCCGTGACTCGACGCGGATGGTGCCGCCGTGCTGCTGGATGATCTGATGGGTGATGGCCAGTCCCAGCCCCGTCCCTTCGCCTACAGGCTTGGTGGTGAAGAAAGGATCGAAGATGCGCTGCACGATCTCTTGCGGCATGCCCTTGCCGGTATCGGTGACACCGATGTGGATGTGCGTCGCGTCATGCCATGATTTGATAAAAAGCTTGCCCTGCGTTTCCATCGCCTGCGCGGCATTGGTGAACAGGTTGAGGAAGACCTGGTTGAGCTGCGACGGGGCACACATGATCTCGGGGAGCTGCGCCAGGTCTTTCACCACTTCCACCTTGTTCTTCAGCACGTTGCGGCCGATGTTCAGCGCGCTCTCGATGCAGTCGTTCAGGTTCGCCAGGTCGTTGGCGGCTGCATCCATGCGCGAGAAGTTCTTCAGGTCGTGCACCAGTCCGGAGATCTGCTCGATACCGTACAGGGAATCGGCCATCAAGCCGTTCATCTCGCCCAGCATCTCCTGCGTGTTCGCATCGTTGCGCGCCGCCGTCACCTTCTGCAGCTGCGCGGTGTCCAGCGCTTCGTCAGCCTCGCCGTTCAGCATCATGTCGAACAGCGCTTCATAGTCCGCGATCACGGTCTGCACCTGCACGAACAGTGCCTGCCCGATGGCGACGTTGTTCTGCACATAGCCGAGCGGCGTGTTGATCTCGTGCGCGACGCCGGCCACCATCTGACCCAGCGAGGCCATCTTCTCGGACTGCACCAGCGCGAGTTGCGAAGACTTCAGCTGCGCATAGGCTTGCTCCAGTTCCTGCGTATTGGCGCGCATCTTCACTTCCATCGCCTTCAGCAGATCCATCACGAAACCGATGCCGAGGTAGCGGCCGCGTCGCGTCACGATGAAGTCTTCCGTCAGCGGGAACTGCATGTTGGCTGCAACGTGCTGGGCGGCCTCGGCCAGCGGCTGATCCAGCTCCACCAGCAAGGGCGTGTTGTTGATGAATCCGCGCAGGGGGCGTTTCCCGTACAGCTCGCGCGCATAACGCTTGAGATAGATGTTCATGAACTGGTAACGGGTGATGACGCCGATGGGGCGGCCGTTCTCCACCACGGGCAACGAGAGCAACTTGGCATTGCGCGGGTCGGCGAACTGCTCGGCCACCTCTTCCAGCGGCAGGTCCGGCGACAGCGCATCGATAGGGGTGACCAGCGAAAAGATGCTTTCGCCCGCTGGATTGTGGTTGCTCATGAATTCTCCTGTGCCGCCTGTTTTTTTGTCTGGCGGAATTCTATTTCCGGACTGTTACAGTCTGATTAACCAGCCCCAACAGTCAGGTCGCGCATGCCTGTTTTGCAGGAGAGCAGGGATGTTTTCTGCAGGAAACGGTCAGAAGAAAGTGCTGCCAACGGTGGCGGGAGGGGGCGCAGGAGAGGATAATCGCGCATGACCAAAACAAGCCCATCCTCCCTCCCGACCGCCAGCGGTCCCGCATTCAATACCTTGAAGTTGCCGCCCGCCATGCTGGGCAATCTGCAACAGCTCGGCTACCTGAGCATGACGCTTATCCAGGCCGAAAGCCTGCCCATCACGCTGACCGGCAAGGACCTGATCGCGCAAGCCAAGACCGGCAGCGGCAAGACCGCCGCTTTCGGTTTGCCGCTGCTGACCAAACTCAACCCGCGCCATCTCGGCGTGCAAGCCATGGTGCTGTGCCCCACGCGCGAACTGGCCGACCAGGTCACGCAGGAGTTGCGTCGCCTCGCGCGCTACATGCACAACATCAAGATCCTCACGCTGGTCGGCGGCAGCACCATGCGCCCGCAGCGAGAGAGCCTCGGTTTCGGCGCGCACATCGTGGTCGGCACACCGGGCCGCATCATGGACCACATCGAGCGCGGCTCGCTGGAGCTGAACGCCATCAACACACTGGTGCTGGACGAAGCCGACCGCATGCTGGACATGGGCTTCTACGACTACATCGCCTTCGTGGTGAAACGCTGCCCGCAAGCCCGCCAGACCATGATGTTCTCCGCCACCTATCCCGAAGGCGTCACCCGGCTGGCGCGCCAGTTCATGCACCAGCCGCAGGAAGTGAAGCTGGCCGAGCAGCATGACGACACCAAGATCCGCCAGCATTTCTACGAAGTGCGCCACGAGAGCCGATTGCCCGCCGTCGCCGCCTTGCTCAAGCATTACCGTCCGGTCAGCACGCTGGCCTTCTGCAACACCAAACAGCAATGCCGCGACCTGCTCGACGTGCTGCACGCCGAAGGCATCCATGCGCTCACATTGAACGGCGACATGGAACAACGCGAACGCGACCAGGTGCTGATCCAGTTCGCCAACCGCAGTTGCTCGGTGCTGGTCGCCACCGACGTCGCCGCACGCGGTCTCGACATCGCGCAACTGGAAGCCGTCATCAACGTCGACGTCACGCCCGACCCCGAAGTGCACATCCACCGTATCGGCCGCACCGGCCGCGCCGATGCCGAAGGCAGCGCCTTCAACCTGGTCAGCCCCGCCGAGATGAACCGCATTGGCAACATCGCCAAATTGATGGGCATAGAACCGGAGTGGGAAGACCTGGGCACGCTGCAACGCGAACACAATGCGCCATTGATCCCGCCCATGGTCACGCTACAGATCCTCGGCGGCCGCAAGGAAAAGATCCGCCCCGGTGACGTGCTGGGCGCGCTTACCGGCGAAGCGGGCTACACCCGCGAACAGGTAGGCAAGATCACCGTGACGGATATGAGCACCTACGTCGCCGTCACCCGCGACATCGCACGCGAAGCGGTGAAGCGGCTGAATGCAGGCAAGGTGAAGGGGAAGTCGGTGAAGGTGAGGGCACTGGAAGATTGAACTGGTTGGTGGCTTGTCGCTGAAGCGGTGCCGTAGCCGGGAATATCGATTTCTGTCTATTCCTGGTTCCACAAATAAAAAAAGCCACCATCGGTGACCTCTTTGCTTGACGCTGTTGCTACTCAGATATCGTCATCAAACTCTTCGTCGCATACAGGCTCGAACCACTCTTCCCACTCCATCTTCAGCTCCTTTCACTTTAAAAGTGTGCGCAATGTACACAGGCAATGTTTCAGGAAAGTGACAGGAGCGGAAATGTCTGCAAGTCGGCCTAAGCTGCCTCCAAAGCACGTATATAGTTACGTCCGCTACGTAGCTCAAAGTCGACTTCTTTGTAGTTCAATTGTGTCCGAACTTACCATTTATTAATATGTCGTGAGTTGCATCACGGAGTCGCGACAACATGTCTGAACTATTTACCGAAAAGCGATGGACTGGAGAGTTCTTTCTCCCGGACTCCTACGAAAAGCGATTCTGTGGCGAAATTCACTATTCACCGGAAGAGGGAGTAATCCTCTCATACGTGATTACGGGCCATGATGTTCCGGCAGAAACTGAAGTGCTGCATGGTGTCTTGTCCTCCGGAGACAAATGTACGCTTATTGGCCGGTTCTCCCCACACCATGCTGGGATCGCCTTGCGAAACGGTCTTACCACCCGCCCCGGGAAAGCTGGGTTCCTATGGCTGGCAGTTGGAGATTTTCTGACCCACGATGAACAATTCTCAGACATTGATTTCTCGCTAACAAACTTACAGGAATTCTTCTACCCAAGTGGCTTCAAAGATTTTGTAAAGTACTCAGAGAAGCCAATCTATTCAGTGAACACACCATTTGGCAGGATGGAAGTTGGCAACACGGCAACCTTTGGCTCACTGCATAGCGATATAGCCTCCCATATCTACAGTCGAAACCCGGCAGCACTTGAAGAGCTGAGTCTGGCTTTTAAGGAAATTGAGAATAAACATCCTGATTCTTACTTCCTGCTCAAGAAGGATATTGCTTATCGAATTTTTCTTAAGCTCGCGCCTGAAACCACAATTCGTGATGCATATGAGCATATAACCAGCTTCTCCAATTTGTTCGCTCTGCTCATATATAGCCCGGTCTATCCAGAAAGCATTCGATTGAGTAAACCTGGACCTGATAAGCACCCTATTGCGATTGAGCTTTACCCATCAATGGTTCTCGATCCACGAACGATAAAGCTTAGTACCCGAGACCACTTTCATTGGAATATGCCTATTACGCAGTCCACAGTGCCTCTTGATTCCATCGTCTCGACTTGGTTTCATGCACCTCAGAATCATTCGCCTATCGTTTCAAGCATTCAACACGAAACCGGATTTCGAAATGCACATACGGCACATGGAGAGATTGTTCTATACGCCACCCAATTCGAATCAATTAGCCACGTTGCCGGACAAAAAGATAAGAAATACGAATATCCATTAATAAACTACGGCAACAAGAAACTTCGCGATGGGTTGATGAAAACGTTCGGGAAGACTTCACTGGAAGAAACTGCTGTGGCAGTCGGGGATCTCCGTAATGAAATCGCTCACGTAGGGCGGCCCAAGAACTGGCTTGCAACACTCTCCCTTGGTCAACTGGTGAGAATTTCCCAGTACCTTCAGTTGACCATCATTGGATACCTATTGGCCAACATTGGTGTTCCGGCGAGAGCAATTGCCACCTATCAGGACAAATATTCTCCAGATATATAAACAGCAGCCAACGCGCCATTCCACTTAGGCAGTGCGATCAAGCCGCACAGGCTCCAGTGAGTTCGGGCGTACCATTACGCCATCTGAAAATTGAACAACGGAAGTAACTTAGGACAACTTGGATAGACCGCTTTGGCCGACCAGGATACTACTGGCAGATCCTCGGCCTAAACAGCCATTCCAAGAAACCGAAGATTACTTCCGGTATGTATTCAAGAGCTGACGTGATGACCTCCTGTTGCATCCGCTTTCTACGATAGCTACTATCCATTGATGGGAATTATAACTACCGACACGTTCGAGCCCACTAGGCTATAGGAACATAAAGTGCAATTCATCACTAACGGCCCTGACATTCCAGACGCGCTCTTGCAGGCGCACGAAGAGGGCCGTGTGGTGTTTTTCTGCGGCGCTGGCATTTCATATCTGGCTGGCCTGAAAGGTTTTGATTGGCTAGTCGATGAAATTTATCGTCTGTGCGGCACAAGACTTATGAGGTTGGAAGAAAAGGCGTATCAGAACAAGCAATTCGATACTACATTGAACTTGCTTGAGGACCGCTTGCCAAGAGGTCGTCTCGGATTGGCGATGCGCAAGGCTCTCGCAAAAGCCCTGAAGCCTAATTTGCGCAAGGCTCTCGCAAAAGCCCTGAAGCCTAATTTGCGCAAGAAAGGAGCAATTGATACCCATTCGGCACTCCTCACGCTAGGGCGTGACCGAGATGGCGCGCGGCGTCTCGTTACCACCAATTTCGATCGTGTATTCCATAATGCGGCCAAGCGCTCAGGCCAATCGTTCGAAGAGTATGTCGCACCGATGCTGCCTGTCCCAAAGAATAGCCGATGGGACGGCCTAGTCTACCTGCATGGTTTGCTGCCCGAAAAGGCGGATGAGACAGCATTGAGTCGATTAGTGGTCACTAGTGGTGATTTTGGTCTGGCCTACCTCACCGAGCGCTGGGCCGCTCGCTTCGTGAGCGAGTTATTCCGCAACTACGTGGTGTGCTTTGTTGGCTACAGCATCAACGATCCAGTTCTACGCTATATGATGGATGCGCTTGCTGCTGACCGGATGTTAGGAGAAAACACGCCACAGGCGTGGGCTTTTGGAGATTGCCAGCCAGGCCAAGAGGTCGAAACAACCGAAGAGTGGGAGGCCAAAGGCGTCACTCCCATCCTGTACGACCATTCAGCGGGTTCACATAGTTTACTGCATGGGACTTTGAAGGCATGGGCAGCAACCTATCGTGATGGAGTGCTTGGTAAAGAGCAAATTGTTGTTCGCCATGCTCTAGCGCGACCATCTGCCAGCACAAAGCAAGATGATTTCGTTGGTCGGATGTTATGGGCACTTTCACACAAATCCGGCCTGCCGGCCAAACGTTTTGCGGAGTTTAACCCTGTTCCATCGTTAGATTGGTTACTGGAAGCGTTTTCGGACGAACGCTTTCTACACAGTGATTTGGCTCGTTTTGGCGTGCCCCCGCTCGACGAGGTAGATGCCAAGTTGCACTTTAGCCTGATTCGCCGACCCGCATCATATTCTCTTGCGCCGCCTATGCTGCTGGCCTCCGGTGGCATCACCGGCAGCCAATGGGATGACGTAATGTTCCATCTGGCCCGCTGGCTGGTGCGTCATCTGGATGACCCGAAGCTGGTCATTTGGATCGCCCAACGAGGCGGTCAGTTGCATGATCGATGGCCGTGGTTGATCGAGCATGAACTGGATCGTTTTGCCTCGTTGGAGCGTGAGGGCAAGGCCGCTGAACTGGTTGAAATCCGCTCACATGCCCCCAATGCCATCCCGGGTTCATTGATGCGAACGCTGTGGCGACTGCTGCTCAGCGGACGTGTGAAATCACAGAGGCATGATTTCGATTTTTTCCGTTGGAAAGGTCGCTTGAAGCGGGATGGGCTGACCACCACGCTTCGTCTGGAGTTGCGTGAATTGCTTGCCCCCAAGGTGATATTGAAGAAACCGTTTCGTTGGGGCGAAGAGACAGAAAATTCGGACGAGCCAACTAGTCTCAAACAGTTGGTGGATTGTGAACTGGTGCTAGCAGCGGACCATGTGCATTCTGTCCTGTCAGATCTTACCGATGAGCACTGGACGTCTGCCTTGCCACTACTGTTGGAGGACTTCCAACAACTGCTTCGTGATGCGCTGGATCTGCTACGCGAATTGGGCGAGGCTGATGACCGCAGCGACCGCTCTCACTGGGACCTTCCGTCTATCAGCCATCACTGGCAGAACAGGGGCTTCCGCGACTGGGTGACTCACATCGAATTGTTGCGCAATGCCTGGCTAGCACTTCGTGAAAATGATAGTGCCCGCGCTACGCTGATTGCTCAGATGTGGTTTGATCTGCCGTATCCCACTTTTAAACGACTGGCCATTTTTGCTGCTAGTCATGATGGTTGCATCGTACCCGAACAGTGGGTGGATTGGCTGTTGGCCGATGGCGCCTGGTGGTTGTGGTCCACGGATACGGGGCGGGAAGTATTCCGGCTATTGGTTCTGCAAGGCAAGCAATTGGCAGGAGTTGCTCAGGAACGTCTTGAGTCTGCCATCCTGGCCGGTCCTCCGCGCGAGATGTACAGGGACAATCTGGAGCCAGATCAATGGATAGACTTGGTGGCTCATTCAGTCTGGCTGAAACTTGCCAAACTGAATTCTTCGAACCTTGTGCTGGGGAGGCTAGCAGCGACACGGTTGGCGGAACTGTCCAATGCATACCCGCAATGGCAGTTGGCGGCCAATCAGAGTGATGAGTTCTCGCACTGGATGAGCGGCACCGGCGATCCGGATTATGAAGAACGCCGCGATGTCGATATCGCACCTCGAAAGCGGCGCGAACTTGTTCAATGGCTCACAAAGCCGCAGCCCGAACAGCGACCGTTCTACGAGGACACGTGGCGTGACGTCTGCCGCACCCGCTTCTTTCACAGTCTGTTCGCGCTAAGCGATTTGGCTCGGGATGGGTTCTGGCCGGCTAGTCGATGGCGCGAGGCTCTGCAAGCCTGGAGTGAAGAAGGAATGGTTTTGCGGTCCTGGCGATACGCCGCATCTCTGGTGCAACACATGCCAGACACCATCATTCAGGAGATTGCTCACAGTGTGACGTGGTGGATCAGTGCTGTTTCAAAGTCGATCAATCAGCACGAGGCCATTCTGCTGAACTTGTCCCGCCGCGTCTTGGCGTTGCCACTGGAAGCTGGCACAGGCATAACGAGGAACGGCGCGCCGATTGACCAACCGGTGAGCGAGGCCATCAATCATCCGGTCGGACATGTCACGCAAGCGCTCATCAACCTGTGGTTCAAACGGAAGCCAAACGATAACGATCAGCTTCCAGCCGAAATCAAGCCTTTCTTCACTGAGCTTTGCAATCCGCAGGTGGCTCGATTCCGTCACGGACGAGTACTGCTGGGATCACAATTGATTGCACTGTTCCGAGTGGATCGAGTTTGGACCGAGCAATACATGTTGCCCTTGTTCCATTGGAACAATCCTGGTGAAGCAAAAGCGGTGTGGGAAGGTTTTCTGTGGTCGCCACGCTTATACCAACCATTGTTGTCAGCGTTCAAAACGCAGTTCTTGGAGTGCGCTAACCACTACGCCGATTTAGGTGAACATCGCCAGCAGTTCGCAGCCTTCCTGACCTATGCCGCTCTGGAACAGATCGAGGGTTACACCGTAGATGAGTTCCGATCCGCAATAGGAGCGCTGCCTCAAAAAGGGCTAGAGGAATGCGCACAGGCATTGTTTCAGGCACTTGAAGGAGCCGCAGATCAACGCGAGGATTACTGGAAGAACCGTATCCAGCCGTTCTGGCAACACGTTTGGCCCAAGTCTCGCGACCTTGCCACGCCGCGAATCGCTGAATCATTGGCCCGATTGGTCATTGCTGCCCGATCTGAGTTCCCGGATGCTTTGTCTGCGATGCAAGACTGGCTGCAACCCATTGAACATCCTGACTACGTTATACATCTGCTGCAAAAATCAAATTTGTGTACCCGTTTCCCGGAGGAGGCTCTGTGTCTGCTAAATGCTGTGATTACAGATCAACAGTGGGCGCCCAGAGAGTTGGGGCAATGTTTGGATGAAATCGTACAAGCTGTGCCACAGTTTGCTCAAGATATCCGGTATCAGCGGCTTCGAGAGTATACGCGGAGACGAGGTCTGGAATAGTGTTGCACAGATAGAGACTGGTAGGCCAACAAGGAGAGTGTCCGGAATTATGTGCAAATCGGGCGAAGGACTGCGTTCCTAAATATGTCCGCCTTGGCCGAGTAGCCGACCCAGCCTTCGCGCCAGTACCACTAGACCATAGACGCCCCTTCACCCGTTTGCTTCCCCGCCTCTCGCTGCGACAGCGCACAGCGGTTTCGTCCGAGTTCCAGTTCGCTGGCCTTTGCTTCGTCCACCTGCAGCAAGCCGGTGTTGACCCGCCTGATATCGTCGTAGGACTGCGGATGTTCCGGCAGGCTGGCTTCGATGTAGGCGCTGAATGTGGGCAGGCCCTGGCTCAGCATGCGCAAGCCTTCGTTGCTGCTGCGTAGCGCGCTGAGCGGCGCGCGGTAGCAGCCTTGCGCGTCTGCCTCGTGCATGTGGCTGAAGTGGGCGGGGAGGACGATGGTGCTATCTGGCAATTCCAGCAGTTGTTTCAGCGAATCGAACAGAAGTGGGATCCAGGTTGTTGCCTTCCCGCCCAGATCAGGTCGCCCGATCGAATCGAAGAACAAGGTGTCGCCGCTCAGCAGGTAGCGGTCGTCCACCAGCGGATTGATCATGCCGAGGGTGTGGCCGGGGAGATGCAGCGCGCGGACGTTCACTTCGCCCACTTTGAAAATCGTTCCGCCTTCCACATAGCGGAAGGGGAACGTCGCCGGCAACAGGTCGTCGGGATAGATGCTGTCGTAGGGATGCAGCCAGTATTCGGCCCCGGCTGCTTTCGCCAATGCCACACCGCCGCTGAGGTGGTCGGCTTGCAGGTGGGTGTCGAGCACAGCCGTGATGCGCAACTTCCGCTCGGCGGCGAGTCGGGTATAGGTCTCGATGTGGCGTGCGGGATCGACCACGATGGCCTCATCGCCGCTGGCCAGCAGGTAGCTGAGGCAACCCCGTGCCGGTCGGCTGATCTGGAGGATGGTGAGCTGCCGGGTTTCCTCTATCACTCGCACTTCGTAGTGGTCGCCCCAGGCTGCCATGCCGCCCGCCAGGTTGTATGCCTCGTAGCCGAGCCGCCGCAGGCCCTCGGCGATGTGGGGCGAGGTCTCACCCCTCGCGCATACCGCCAGGATGGGGCCGCGCTGGGGCAGCTGGTCGTGCAGTCGTTTCGGGATCTCCCGTGCGAATGCGGCGGCAAGTTCTTCGTTCTCGTCTTCCAGGTTAAGCAGGTCGAAATACGACAGGTTGATCGTAGGGATCGGAACCTTGCCCTCGATCTTCCAGACATCGAATTCACTCTGGTTGCGCACATCCAGAATGGCGAAGGGGCGCTTCTCGCTCAGCTGCCGGTGCAGTTCCGCTGGGCTCCAAACAGGTATCACTTGCCCGGACATAGCGCCCCCTCCCGGCTCACGCCAGATCGTAGCGATCCAGTTCCATCACCTTGCTCCATGCCGCGACGAAGTCGTGCACGAACTTCTGCTGCGCGTCGCTGCTGGCATAGACCTCGGCCAGTGCGCGCAGCTGGGCGTTCGAGCCGAACACGAGGTCGACCACGGTGCCGGTCCACTTGAGCTTGCCCGTCGCGCGGTCGCGGCCTTCCAGCACGCCATCGTCGCTGGCGGACTTCTGCCACTTCGTGTCCATGTCGAGCAGGTTCACGAAGAAGTCGTTGCTCAAGGTGCCGGGCCGTTCGGTGAACACACCGTGGCGGGTGTGGCCGACGTTCGTATCCAGCACACGCAGACCGCCGATCAGTGCCGTCATCTCTGGCGCGGTCAGCGTCAGCAGTTGTGCCTTGTCCACCAGCCGTTCGGCCACCGAGCCTGCGAGCCCTTTGCGCACGTAATTGCGGAAACCGTCCGCGACCGGCTCCAGCACGGCGAACGCATCCACGTCGGTTTTCTCCTGCGTTGCATCCATGCGCCCCGGTGTGAAGGGGGCGGTCACTTCCTGTCCGGCCTTCTTCGCGGCAGACTCGATGGCGGCACAACCGCCCAGCACGATCAGGTCGGCAAGCGAGACTTTCTTGCCACCGGACTGGGCCGCATTGAATGCGTACTGGATGCCTTCCAGCGTCTTGAGCACCTTCGCCAGTTGCGCCGGCTGGTTGGCTTCCCAGTCCTTCTGCGGTGCCAGACGGATGCGTGCGCCGTTCGCGCCGCCGCGCTTGTCGGAGCCGCGGAAGGTGGAGGCCGCGGCCCATGCCGTGGCAACCAGTTCCGGTACGCTCAGGCCCGAAGCGAGGATGTGTGCCTTGAGGGGGGCGATGTCCTGTGCGTCGATGAGTGGATGATCGACGGCGGGGATGGGGTCTTGCCAGATGAGTTCTTCCGCCGGCACTTCGGGGCCGAGATAGCGTGCGCGCGGCCCCATGTCGCGGTGCGTCAGCTTGAACCATGCACGGGCGAATGCATCCGCGAGCTGCTCCGGATGTTCGTGGAAGCGGCGCGCGATCTTTTCATAGGCCGGGTCGAAACGCAGCGACAGGTCGGTGGTCAGCATGGCCGGTGCGTGCTTCTTCGAGGGGTTGTGTGCGTCCGGCACGGTGCCTGCGCCCGCGCCGCCCTTGGGTGTCCACTGCTGTGCGCCGGCGGGGCTCTTGGTCAGTTCCCATTCGTAACCGAACAGGTTCTCAAGGAAGCTGTTGCTCCATTGCGTCGGCGTGGCGGACCAGGTCACTTCCAGCCCGCTGGAGATGGTGTCGCCGCCCTTGCCGCTGCGGTAGCGGCTGTTCCAGCCCAGGCCTTGTTCCTCGATGCCGGCCGCTTCCGGCTCGGGGCCGAGCAAAGTCGCATCACCGGCACCGTGGGTCTTGCCGAAGCTGTGTCCGCCGACGATGAGCGCGACTGTCTCTTCGTCGTTCATCGCCATGCGCGCGAAGGTCTCGCGGATGTCGATGGCGGCGGCGAGCGGATCAGGATTGCCGTTGGGGCCTTCCGGGTTCACGTAGATCAAGCCCATCTGTACGGCGGCGAGCGGCCGCTCCAGATCGCGCTTGCCGCTGTAACGTTCGTCCGCCAGCCACTTGCCTTCGGCCCCCCAGTAGATGTCTTGCTCCGGTTCCCAGATGTCCTCGCGCCCGCCGCCGAAGCCGAAGGTCGTGAAGCCCATTGATTCCAGCGCGACGTTGCCGGCGAGGATCATCAGATCGGCCCACGAGATCTTGCGCCCGTACTTCTGCTTGATCGGCCACAGCAGGCGGCGCGCCTTGTCGAGGTTGACGTTGTCGGGCCAGCTGTTGAGCGGGGCGAAGCGCTGGTTGCCGCGCCCGCCGCCGCCGCGCCCGTCGCCGACGCGGTAGGTGCCGGCGCTGTGCCAGGCCATGCGGATGAACAGCGGGCCGTAGTGGCCGAAGTCCGCCGGCCACCAGTCCTGCGAGTCGGTCATCAGCGCCAGCAGGTCCTGCTTCACGGCTTTCAGGTCGAGGCTGTTGAATTCCTTCGCGTAGTCGAAATCCTCATCCATGGGATCGGACAGTGCTGAGTGCTGGTGCAGGATGTCCAGCCTGAGTTGGTCGGGCCACCAGTCTGCGTTCGAGCGCGCACCGGCTGCGGTGCTGCTGTGCGCGTGGTGGGGGAAGGGGCATTTGGCTTCGGTTGACATGGCGATCTCCTTTCGATGAACGGGATGCACGGTCAGCATAGGGCGCGCGCGGCCAGCAGGCCAATTGCTTGTTTGAATGCGCGCGATAGGTTTTTTCTATCGCTCGAATCTACTCCCATGCCGGCAGCGCAGCCATGGGGTATTCACTGGTCATTGACTACTGGGTGAGGAGGGAAGGGGGCAGCGCGGCAAGGCGGGCCACAGCGCAGCACCGCCCGCATCGAGATAACTCAGATACACACGCAGGTCGAATTCCAGCTGGCCGTAGCCCGGTTCCATGTACATGCACAACTGGTAGAAAGCCTTGTCGTGTTCGCGTTGTTTCATATGCGCCAGTTCGTGCACGACGATCATGCGCAGGAATTCGGGCGGGGTCTCTTTGAAAACAGATGCGATGCGGATCTCTTTTTTGGCCTTGAGGTTCTGGCCCTGCACGCGCGAGTGGGTGGTGTGGGTGCCGAGCGCGTTGTGCAGCACCTGCAATTTGTTGTCGAACATCACCTTGCTCAGTTGTCCGGCGTTGCGCAGGTATTCGTTCTTGAGCTGCAGCACGTAGTCGTACAGTGCCTTGTCGGTGCGCACATCGTGTGGAGCTGGATATTTCTTGCGCAGCAGGCCGGCGACCTTGTCCTGAGCGATCAGTTGCCGTACCTGTGCTACCAGATCGGCAGGGTAACCGCTGAGGTAGTCGGTAGCGGGGACGGGGCGCATGGTGATCGGCGCGCGGTCAGGCTGGGGTCGCGGACGCGACTTCCTGTATGTGTTCGAGTACGCGTGCCTTGATGGTTTCCGCCTGTGCCGGGTCTATGCCCAGTGCCAGCCAGGCGCTGTCTTCGATCTCCAGCATGACCGGCTCCACGATGCCGAAAGTAGGCAGCAGTTTTTCCGCCATGCAGGCCATGCCGACCAGCGGTTGCCCGCCGGCGGCACGCGGATCATCCGGCGTGTGGTGATAGTGCAGCACGGTGGCGATGGATTCCGGCAGATCCCAGTGGCGCGCCAGCTCCGCACCCAGTTCGCCGTGGCTGGTTTCCAGCATCTCCGCCTCGATCTGCTCCACGGTGCAGCCGGGTTCTCTGGCGAGGCGGGCATGGAAGGCGTCGCTGAGCGCAGGGTCGAGGTAGTCCAGCACCATGAAGCCGATGTCGTGCAGCAGGCCGGACAGGTAGATCTCCTCGTCGGAGGGGCGCAGGGCGCGCGGCATGTGGTGGGCGAGCGTGTCCATGGTCAGTGCGACGGACAGGCTGTGCTGCCACAGCTTGTGCATGTCCAGGTGGCCGACGGATTTGCGTGCCATGGCGGTCATCATGGCGAAGCTCAGTGCGACCATCTTGATCCGTTTGCTGCCGAGGATCGCTGCCGCATCATGCAGGTTGAGTATCTTGCGGCTGGTACCGAACAGGGGCGAGTTGGCGAGGCCGATCACCTTGGCGAGGATGGGCGGATCCTGCTCGATCAGTTTCAGCAAGGTGCGTTCGCCTTCGTCGGTGTTGATCTTCAGCGACAGGATGCGCTGCGCGACCTGCGGAATGGGCGGCAGCGAGCCGATGCGTTCCATCGCCTGCCGCATGGGGGGCAATGCGTTCATGATGTCTCCTTTTCTGTCGCGGGCATCATTTGAATTTCCAGTGATGCAGTTCATTCGCCGGCATCGGGCGGGCGATCAGATAACCCTGACCGTAGCTGCAGCCCATCTCGAGCAGCGCGCGGTAATGCGCCTCGGTCTCGATGCCTTCGGCCACGATCTGTCGTTCGAACGCGTGCGCCAGTGCGATGATGCCTTGCACGATGGCGAAGTCGCCTTTGTCTTCCAGCATGTCGCGCACGAAGGACTGGTCGATCTTGAGCACGTCCACCGGCAGTCCGCTCAGGTAGGACAGCGAGGAATAACCGGTGCCGAAATCGTCCAGTGCAAAGCGCACGCCGAACTTGCGGCAGGCCTCGATCACGTCGCGCACGATGGCGATGTCGTTCAGCGCCGCTGTCTCCAGTACTTCGATCTGCAGCCGTCCCGGGGGCAGTTTGGGGTGGCAAGACAGCTGATGCTGCAACTTGTCCGCGAAACCTCGCGATTCAAGGTGGTGGGCGGAGATGTTGATGCTGACCTCGATGTCCAGCCCGTCCTGCTGCCAGTTTTCAAGCTGCTGCAACGCGTTGCCGATCACCCAGTCGCCGATCTCGATGTCGAGTGAGGTGTTTTCGATCGGACGCAGGAACTCGTTAGGGAACAGCAGGCCGCGCTGCGGATGACGCCAGCGGATAAGTGCTTCGGCACCGACCAGCTGGCGTGTGCGCAAATCGATCTTGGGCTGGTAGTGCAGTTCGAACTGCTGTTGTTCCAGTGCTTCGCGGATGTTGTTGAGCATGGCGTGCTGGGTGCGGGTGCGCATGTCCAGCGCCGGGTCGTAGATGTGGAAGCGGTTCTTGCCCGACTGCTTGGCAACGTACATGGCCTGGTCGGCATGGCGCAGCAGTGTGTCGGGATCTTCATCATCCAGCGGATAGAGGCTGACGCCGATGCTGGTGCTCAGCGCCAGCGACTGCTCTTTGACTGCCATCGGCTCGGAAATGACGGTCAGCAGGCGTTCCAGCGTGGCCATGCATTCTTCGCCCTTTTCCAGCCCAAGCAGCACAACCACGAATTCGTCGCCGCCCAGACGGGCCACGGTATCGCCCCCGCGCAGGGTCTTGCCGATGCGGCTGGCGATCTCGACCAGCACCTGGTCGCCTGCATCGTGCCCCAGTGTGTCGTTGATCTGCTTGAAACCGTCCAGATCGAGATAGCACACCGCCAGCATGTTCTGTTCGCGCGCTGTCTGGGCGATGGCCTGTTTCATGCGGTCGGCCAGCAGCACCCGGTTGGGGATGCCGGTCAGCGCATCGTAATGCGCGATGCGGCTGAGTTCGGCTTCGTGCGCCTTCAGGTGGCTGATGTCGGAGAACACGCCGACGTAGCGTTGCAGTTTGTCTTCATCGTCGCGGATGGCCGAGATGGATAGCAGCTCGGCGTAGATCTCGCCCGACTTGCGCCGGTTCCAGATCTCGCCGCGCCAGGCTCGGTCGCGCTGCAACGTTTGCCACATGCCGCGATAGAAGTCGCGGTCGTGACGGCCGGAACTGAGCAGGCGGGGATTGCGGCCCAGCACTTCTTCGCGGGTGTAGCCGGTGATGTCGATGAAAGCGGGATTGACCTCGAGGATGTTGTTGTCGGCGTCGGTGATCAGGATGGCTTCCTGGCTGTTGTCGAACACACTGGCGATGATGCGCAGTGCATCTTCTGAGCGTTTGCGCTCGGTGATGTCGGTGCCGATGCCCACCAGATAGGAATGGCCGTCGCGACGGCTGATGTGACCTGTGAAATAGTAAGGGACTTTCTGTCCGGATTTCAGGACGAGCTCCGCTTCCGCCGAGGCGCTGCCGTTCATGAACACATCCTGCATGCGCGCTGCGATCAACGCCTTGTCGTCGCCCTCGAACAGATCCAGCGCCCTCATGTTGTCTAGCTCTTGTTGCGAGTAGCCTGTCTGTTCCAGGAACAGTGCGTTCACCCGGATGAATCTGCCACCGGCATCCAGCATGTAGAAGAGGCCGGGCAGGCTGTTGATGATGTCTTCCGAGAACTGTTGCTGCTGGTGCAGCGCGGTTTCGGTCTGCTTGCGCTCGGTGATGTCGCGGATCAGGCCCAGGGCGTGCCACTGGTCGTGCAGGCGGAAGGCGGAGATCGACAACTCGACCGGGAATTCCTCGCCGTTCTTGCGCAGCGCACTGATCTCGAAGGTGGTGCCGATGATGTCGCCCTCGCCGCTGTGGCGGAAGCGGCTGAAAGCCTGGTGTGCCTTGTCGCGGTAACTATCCGGGGTCAGCAGTTTGTGTAGGTTCTTGCCGAGTACCTCGTCTGTCGTATGACCGAATATTTTTTCGGCGGCCGGATTCCAGTAAACGATCTGCTCGTCCGAACCGACGATCACGATGGCGTCCTTGGCAAAGGTGCCGATCACGCGGAACTTCTCTTCGCTCTCGATGAGTTCCTTGCTTCTGTGTTCGAGCTCTTGGGTGCGCTGCCATACCAGTTCTTCCAGGTGCTCATGATGCAGGCGCAGTTCATCGGACACTTGCTGCAATCTGCCGATGATGAGCCGGACATGACGGGTGAACGGGTGGAAGATCAGCGCCGCTTCAAGCAGCAACAGTACCAGCGTGATCAGCCAGAACAGCGTCTCGGCATGTTTCAGCTGCGCGACGGCTGTCTCACCCTCCAGCTGGTATTGCTGCACCATGCTGTCCAGCGCGGCGACCAGCGGGCCCGGTGCGGTACGGGTGATGTATTGCATCACAGGAAGATCGTGACGCAGTGCGTCGTCTTCATGCTGAAGCAGTTCACGTACTGCCTTGATGTAGGTGTCGACCTGCACATCGAGCGCATCCGGGCCCTCGAAGTACATGGCATGCACGGTCGGTGACAGCACGCCGGGCAAACCCATTTCTGCATTGCCATGGGTCAGGCCCTGATGCGACACGTCCATCAAGTCGATCGCTTCCCGCAGTTTGCTACGGATGGCCGGGCGTTCGTTCTTGCGCGCATCGATCAGCAGGTTGGAGAACAGTGCGGTGCGCTGACTCAGCATGCGCTGGCGTCCGCTCACGTTGACCACGGCTGCCGTGCTCTTCTGCTCGGTGATCACGAGATCTAGACTGATCCAGGCCGCCGTCGACAGAGTAGCCACCAGCGCCAGAGCGATGGCATAACGCCAGGTCAGCGCACGGGCGACACTGGTATGCGATGCGTGTTCAGAGTGGATGTGTGGGGTCATGGCACTCCGCATCTATCGGCGGCAGCGTGGACATGCCTGCCACAAAGGATTGCATGACATGAAGCTTACTCTCTCCTGTTCAGTGCGGTCCGCTTATCGAACGGCCGCACCTGTAATTTTTCCTGCGGGGCGGGAGTTTACACCATCAACCACACTCTACATGTGGCCGATACGGGGGCGATTACTTGAGTTGTCTGGGCAGGAATAGTTTCGGGTTCACCATCGCGCCGTTGAGGATGACGCTCCAGTGCAGATGCGGACCGGTGGCGCGGCCGGTCATGCCGGACAGGCCGATCTGCTGTCCTTTTTGCACGACATCGTTCTCGCCGACGTCGATGCGGTCCAGATGGCAGTACATGGTGATGAGGCCGTTGCCGTGGTCAAGGAAGACGGTCTTGCCGTTGAAGAAGTAATCGCCGACCGCGAGTACTTTGGCATGCGAGCTGGCGGAGACCTTGCTGCCTTTGCGTGCAGCGACATCGATGCCGGCATGCGGCGCCCGCGGTTCGCCATTGAAGACGCGGCGCGAACCGAACTGGCCGGACAGTCTGCCTTTGGCGGGCAGGATGAAGCCGGGATCGGTGTCGGGACTCGGTTGCCAATGCAGCTTGAGTTGTTTGATGAGCGCGATCTCACTCAAGGCCCGCGCCTCGTCTTCGGGGGAGAGCTGTACCTTGCTTTTGTCTTTCAGGGTGATGTGCTGTTCGGGATATTTCTTGGGCTTGACCTTGAAGGCGAGCGACATCGTTTCTTCATCCGCCTTTGCGCGCAGCGTGTGCAAGCCTGTCTTTATGTCCAGCGGCAGGCCAACCACGGCATACCACTTGCCTTTGTCGGCAGCGACCAGAACGGGTTGTTCGCCCAGCCAGGCCTGCGGCGGTTGCGCATGTTCGGCGACGGCACCCAGCGGGATGAGTGCGACGCCGCCGGGAACGTTGGATGCCTGCGGCAGCGCAGCCAGAGCGAATTGGGGCAGGGCGAGGAACAGCAGGCAGAGTTTGAGGCAGAGACGGATCATGTGTGGCAGTTGTGTGGCTGGAGAGAGCGAGGCCAGACCGTACCGCACTCAGGCGTTCGGTTCAACCTCGGATTCGTTACGGACTAACCACAGGCCCCGATCGCTCCGCAGCTGGTGCAGAACTCGCAACCGTCCTTCTTGATCAACGTGGCATTGCCGCATTCCTTGCAGTGCTTGCCCGCCAGCGGTTTCACCGTGGTCGGTTTGATCTGCCCTTCGGGGATCTCCAGCACGCCCATCTGCTGCACCGGGTAACCGTGTTCGTCGAGGATGCCCAGCATGGCGAAACGGTGGATGATGAGTTGCGCCACATAGGAAACGGTGGAGGGATAGCTCTCCATCTTGTTGCCGCCCGGTACGCGCGCCATGAAATCGCCCAGCGGTTCGCCGAAGTTAAGCAGCTTGCGCAACTTCATGCCGATCCAGGCCGGATCGATCACGCGCATGTCCAGACTCAACACCTTGCACAGGCCATCGAGCGAACGCGGGTAAACGCCGGACAACCACATGGAGTAAGGGCGGCGCTGCCCATCCGGCAACACCAGTTCTTTCAGGCCGAGCACGAAGTCATCACCACTGCCCGCGTTGGAGATGTCCACCGTCCAGCTCATGGTGCCGTCCACGCCGGTCTTGGGTTCTTTCTTGGCGAACAGCGCATCCATCATCGGCGTGGTCGAATCCTCGCAGACTTCCAGTGCGCCGAGTTGTTCGATGCGGAATTTCAGCAGGTGCGCGAATGCCGCGACCAAGCTGGGCATGCGCTTCACTTCGCCATCCGGCGGCATCGGCATGTCGAAGGCATCGTCGCCCGCAGACTTCATCAGCATCTCCAGCTTCATGCGTATCCACACTGGATCGCGCGTGCGCATGTCCATGGAGAGCGACTTTGCCAATGCGCCGAGTCCGCGCGGTTGCTCGGAACCGTTCACCCACACTTCGAACGGATGGTTGCAACTCAGAGTCGAAGAGTCGCGCAGCGAGGCGTTTGCTCCCTCTCCCTCCGGGGGAGGGTTGGGGTGGGGGAAGTTCGTGGTGTGCGACACGAAGGCCACGAAACTGCCCAACGGATGCTTCACCACCTGCGACACCCAACCTTCGCTACCTGCGGGCAGGTCGGGACGGCCCGGCCAGCGCAGCGAGGCCAATGCAGGCTTAGGCGCGGATTCGAGCACGATGCGTCTATCCTGATCGAACACGAAATCCTGCGGTTGTTCTTCTTCTTCCTTCTCCGGCGTCACCGACAACACCGAACCCAGCACGCTGTTCGGTCTATAGGTCGCCAGACCTTTCAGACCGGCCTTCCATGCTTCGGTGTACAGGTCCTTGAAATCCTCATAAGGATAGTCGGCAGGCACGTTCACCGTCTTGCTGATCGAGGTGTCGATGTAGGGTGCGACCGCAGCGACCATCTTCATGTGGTCGATGGCAGAGATCTCCAGCGCGGTGACGAAAGCGGGCGGCAGTTTGCTGGTGTCGCCCCCCTGTTTCTTGAACAAGCGCCAGGCATGGTCTTCCACCTGATAGTCCTTGGTCGTGCCATCCGGCATGCGCTTCTTGCGCGTGTAGAACCAGGAGAAGGGCGGCTCGATGCCGTTGGACGCATTGTCGGCGAAGGCCAGCGAGATGGTTCCGGTAGGCGCGATGGAAAGCAGGTGACTGTTGCGGATGCCGTGCTTGCGTATCTTGTCTTTCAGTTCGTCCGGCAGGCGTGAGGCGAAGCGCGGTGCGGCCAGATATTTGTCCGCATCCAGCAACGGGAAGGCACCGCGCTCGATAGCCAGATCGACCGACGCGGCATAGGCCTCGTCGCGCATGATGCGTGTGATGTCGGCCGCGAAGTTGCGCGCCTCGTCGGTGTCGTAACGCAGGCCCAGCATCGCCAGCGCATCGCCCAGCCCGGTGAAGCCCAAACCGACGCGGCGTTTGCTGCGCGCTTCTTCCTGCTGTTCGGGCAACGGCCATGCCGTCACGTCCAGCACGTTGTCCAGCATGCGGATGGAGGTGCGTACCAGTTGCTTGAACGGCTCGTGATCGAAGCCTGCATGGTTGGAGAACGGGTTCTTCACCATGCGCGTCAGGTCTATCGAACCGAGACAGCAGCAGCCGTAAGGGGGCAGGGGTTGCTCGGCGCAGTTGTGGACATACAGGCCGTTGGCATCGAAGGCATGTACCTCGGACACGGTTACGTCGTACACATCTTCCACGTCGTCTTCTTCCAGTGCGGCCACGGTGGCGACGAAGCGTTCTGCATTCGGCTTGCGCTGATAGTTCGTCAGCAACTCAGCGAGTCGGCCCTGTTTGTCACTGTCGGCAAAGCCGATGTGTTCCGCGTAGCGCAGGAGGTTGTCGCCGCTGATGATGAGTTCGTGTAATGCCTGACAGGCATATTCTCTGGCGCTGCCTTTGCCGTCCGGCAAGAACTTCATGCCTGCGGGGCGACGATTCCGGTAGATGGTGGAGACGATGCCGAGTCGTTGCAGCATGCGCTGCACGGTTTGCAGATTGTGCAGGTCGGTCTGCGTCAGGCGCACGCTGATGCCTTTTGCCTGCGAGCCTTGCACCGAGCCGTCCGCATCGAACATACCGCGCAAGGCGCCGCGATAGAAATCGGAAGAGGCGCGTTCCATCGCAGGGGTGAAACGCTTGTTGCCGGGTGTCAGGCCAAGCTCCAGCGCAAGCGCGCGCAGGGCACCCGTCGCGAGGCGGAATTCGCCGCGTCCGTCTACCGGTCTTTGCCATCCCTGGAAATCGGCACGGTGAGGCAAGGTACGTGCCGCTTGCTCAGCCGCCAGCATGACATTCGCCGCGCCGGACGAGGGCTGGACGTCGCCTCCATTGGCGCGCTTTAATGCCGCGACATCCCAAACACTCAGCACTGCCTTGTCGTTCTTGAGCGTGCCGTCGCCGATGAGCAGACCGATCAAATAACCTTCGGCTTCCGTATGCGTGCCTTGCCACGCATTGAAGGCGCGATGGTCATGCAACACGATCTGGTCATTGGGCTGCAGTTCGACCGCTTTGACCCATTCCGTTTCGCGCACATAGCGCGTCATGCGGGAAATGCGCAACACGGGATGGTCTGCCGTCAGGCGCAACGCATGCCCCTCGCGGGTGTGCAAGCGGAAGACCTGTTTGCTGCCGGTGAAGAAGAAGCCTTGCGATTCGGTGGCGTAGGGTTTGCCATCGACGATGGCAAAGAAGGGTTGGCCGATCAGTTCATGCACTTGTCGCGCGCCTTCGCTCGTCATCACCCAGGTGTCGGCTGTGACGCAAGGGTTCGTAGCCTCGATGGTTTCGCAATACGACAGGTTGTTGTCGCGGTTCATCAGGTCGATGAACAGCACGCCCGGCTCTGCGTGGTCGTAGGTGCTGGCGATGATCTGTTTCCACAGCTCGGTGGCGCGCACCTTGCGGTAGATCCATTTGCCGTCGGCGCGTTGCGTGGCACCTGCTTCCTTGAGGGCGGCAGAGGGTTCGGCGCTATGCACCAGTTCGAATTCCTCATCCTTCTCCACGGCCTGCATCAGCGCATCGGTGACGCCGACCGAGATGTTGAAGTTGCGCAGGTCGCCCTGGTCTTTGGCGCTGATGAATTTCTCGATATCGGGATGGTCGCAACGCAGTACGCCCATCTGTGCACCGCGTCGTGCCCCGGCGGATTCGACGGTCTCGCAGGAACGGTCGAACACGCGCATGTAGGAGATGGGGCCGGAAGCGCGTGAGTTGGTGCCTTTGACGTGCGCGCCTTCGGGGCGGATGGTGGAGAAGTCGTAACCCACGCCGCCCCCACGGCGCATGGTCTCGGCGGCCTGTTGCAATGCGTCGTAGATGCCGGGGCGGCCGTCGCTGAAGCCGGAGATGGCATCGCCCACCGGTTGCATGAAACAGTTGATGAGTGTGGCTTGTATCTTGAGTCCGGCGGCGGAGTTGATGCGGCCCGCGGGGACGAAGCCATTCTCTTGTGCCTGGAAGAAGGTCTCTTCCCAGTGTGCCCGCTGTTCTGGTTGCTCGGCTTGCGCGAGACCGCGCGCCACGCGGCGGCGCACGTCCTGCACCGTGGTTTCATCGGGTTCTGCGTATTTTTCGAGGAGGACTTCGGTGCTGATCTCTTGCGTCATGGAGGGGCCTTTTGCTGCGTGTAACCGGTTGCTAAAGATAGCCCAATCGGGGACGGTTCGGGATGGAAATTGCGCTTAATTGCTATGGAAGGAAGTTGAGGGGTTTTTGTTCCGGTACATTAGGAGTAAAGTCGACGCGGAATGTGGTTGAAGACTAATAATTATCTCGGGAGGATGGAATGAGCGAAGGAATTCCGTTGCGCCATTTCTTCATGTTGTTGGGCTTGATAGCAGGCGCTGAAACGCTGCTGATGCTGACTGTCGATCCGATGATGGATGGGCAAGGCTATCCGGTATGGATACGCGCCATGGCTGATGCGGGTTTGCTTGCGCTCATTTGCGTCCCCTTCATGCTGAATTTCCAGTTGCGCCCGATGCAGATGGCTTATCACGATCCGCTGACCGGCATGCCCAACCGCCAGTTGTTCAACGACAGGCTGCAGCATGCCCTGGAAGTGGCCCGACGCGAACAGCGCAGCTTTGCCGTCGTGTTCCTCGATCTGGATAACTTCAAACCCATCAACGACCGCTTCGGCCATCGTGTCGGCGATGTGGTGCTCAAGCTGGCGGCGGTGCGTATAGAGAGCGGTATGCGCGAAAGCGATACCGTGGCCCGCGTCGGTGGGGATGAATTTGCAATATTGCTTACCGATGCGGAAAGTACGGCCGATGTGGAACGTGTGATTCGCAAGATCACGGTCGCCTTGTCGCGGCCTTTCGAGGTGCGCGGTCATACCCTTGAACTGGGCGTCAGTGCCGGATTCGCCTTCTACCCCGCGGATGGCGTCAGCGGGATCGAGTTGATCGATGCCGCCGACGATGCGATGTATCGCAACAAGGGACTGAAAAAAACGCTGGGTACACTGGAAATACCGGAAAGATGCCACTGATCGAGCAGGGCAGATTCAGTACAGCTTTAATTTGAGCTGCAGCGATATTCCGCCGTAGAGGCGATCCTGAATGGTGGGGATGATGATGAGGTTGGCGCCGATGCGGCCATATTCGGCGCTGATCGCAGGCACTGCCGCAAGGAAAACGCCGCCATTCTCCATCCTGGGATAGCCGTCGAGCAAACCGCCGAACAGGCCCAATCTGAACGGGCCCGCCGCGATCGGCTGCCAGTTCAGGCCCAGATAGCTGGAGTCATGGCGGTCGCTGTTGAAGAACTTGCCTCCGGTGACGGAGACGGTCGTAGCGTAGCGGTAGTCGAATCCCCAGCCGGGGTTGTGACCGTTCAGCCCCAGACCACTGTCGAAGTGCCAGGTCTTGAATCCCGTGCTCACCCAGAATTCATTCAGAGGCTGATATTCCACCTCGTCGAACGGGCCGTACTTGTCGGCCGCCTGACTGCTCATCGCGAACATCAGTCCGCAGAGCGTGCAGGCAGCTTTCAGCCCTGTTCGCATGCCTGCTCGAACAAGGTGGACAGACCGTCCAGTCCGACGAAGTTCAGCGCGTGGCTGGCCTGCGCGCGCACCACCGGTTTGGCGTGATAGGCCATGCTCACGCCTGCCTGCGCCATCATCTTCAGATCGTTCGCGCCGTCGCCCATGGCGATCACCTGCTCGCGCTTCAACCCCAGTTCTTCGCGCAAGCGGTTCAGCCACTCGGCCTTGCCTTGCGCATCCACGATGTCGCCCAGCACTTTGCCGGTGAGCTTGCCGTTTACGATCTCCAGTGTGTTGGCATGCGCGTAGTCGAGACCGAGGCGAGCCTTCAGGCGTTCGGTGAAGAACACGAATCCGCCGGAAACCAGCAATGTCTTGATGCCGTGCCGTTTCATCGCGGCCAGCATCTTTTCTGCGCCGGGATTGAGTTGCAGGCGTTCGTCATACACGCGCTGCAGTGCCGATTCGTCCAGCCCTTGCAGCAAGGCCACGCGGCGGCGCAGGCTTTCGGCGAAATCGATCTCGCCGCGCATCGCGGCTTCGGTGATCTCCGCCACCTGCGGTTTGATGCCCTGCATGTCGGCGATCTCGTCGATGCACTCGATGCTGATCAGCGTGGAATCCATATCCATCACCAGCAGGCCGAAGTCGCCCAGGTGCCGGCCTTCCGGTACGTAGCCGAAATCGATTTTGTGTTCATAGCAATACGCGCCGATGATCTCGTGCGGTTCGACGCCGTGCAGCCGGTAGACTGATGGCGAGATCTGTTCGGTGCGCTGTGCTGCTGCAAGACTGGCGATGTGCTCGATTTGAACGGCAGGGATGGTGTGTTGAGCTTGGAGGATGAGGTTCATGGGGCCGGCTGGAATGGAAAGGTTCTTGTGTTTACGCTTCCGGCATTTTAATGCATGCCGGGAGGAAAGCCTAAAAACGAGTGGTGTGTGCCTTGGGTGTTGCCTCTAATCGTTATGTGCATGAGAATCCATGTACATAAGAATTCCCGGCAGCATTCGGGGACGTACAAGCAGTCGCATAAGGTACAAGGCGGCGACGGAGGAGGGGTGATGCCCAGCAAGCAGCAATTGATCGAGGCGGTCAGGATACAAAGCGAGCTCGTGCAACTCGGGCCCGATCTGTTCGGTGCGCTTTCCTTGACGGCATGCGGCAAGCTGCTATCGTCTGTCATGACCATACGCACGGTAGTCGGTTGCCGGTTCTTCTTTGGCATTCGTGCGAGCGGTGGTTGAGTCCGAAACGCATCAGTACATGCCATAAGGGGCAGCGGTATATGAGCAGACAACTGAAAAGCCTGTTGAGTGCGATCCTGATCGCTGCCGAAGTCATGGCGATCGCCTATCTGGATTTCCTGGCGAGGGCGACTTATTTTTCGCTGGAGGTACTGTATTGCCTGCCGGTCATCCAGGCTGCCCAGTTGGGCACGCTGCAGGCTATGCGCCGTTCGGACTCACATAATCCGACTATCGCTGCGATTGCCGTGGCGCTGGTCTGGAGTGCAGCGGAAGCGCTTGTAATCTGGCCGGAATTCCCGTGGCAGGCATTTGCATTGAACGTATTCACGCGCAGTGTCACCTTTACCGTCATTGGCCGGGTCGTGAACAAGCTATGGAAGGAACGCGGGAGGGTAGACAAGGATCCCCTGACGCAGCTGGCCAGCCGCTTCGATTTCTTCGAGCGTTTTGAGATCGAACTGGAGCGCAGTGAACGTTCAGGCAGTCCTTATTCCATGGTGTATATCGATATCGATCATTTCAAATCGTTCAATGATGAAAGAGGGCACCAGACCGGAGATGCCGCGTTGCAGTTGCTCGCCGACATCCTGCGTGATAATTCCAGACGTATCGATATTGTTACCCGTATAAGTGGGGACGATTTCGTTCTCGTCTATCCCGATACGGAAGAGTCGACATGTATCGAACTGGTGGAGCGCATCAGGCAAGATGCAGACAAGGCGTTCCGCAGACGGGGTTGGCCGGTATCACTTTCGGTGGGGCATATAACCGAGACCGGGATTCGTCTTAACGGGAACGAGGCTCTGCGCGAGGCAGAAGTGAAAATGAATTCAGACAGGAAGGCAAAACACTAGCGGGAAGGTGATTGCCGCGCATCGTCCTCATGCCTGCCGCTTCTGCTGCGCCTTCATGATCTTGGGCAGATTCGTTTCTATCCAGTCTATCAAGCCATCCACCTGCACACCTATCTGCTGTCCCAACGGCGTCAAAGAATATTCCACATGCGGCGGTACCACCGGATAGGACACGCGGTCGACGAAGCCGTCCGCTTCGAGTTGCTGCAGGGTCTGCGCCAGCATCTTCTCGCTCACGCCGTCGATCTTGCGGCGTAGCTCGCTGAAGCGATGCGTGCCATCCATCAAGGCGGTCAACACCAGTACACCCCAGCGACTGGTCACGTGATTCAGGATCTCGCGCGATGGACATTGCGTGGAGAACACCTCGCCGCGGCGGAACGCGGGCTTGACACTGGCGATAGTCGGCATGGCACTTACCTTTTTGTACGTACTTACGAAAAGTTATTGTAGTGGATATTCTGCGTTCACCTTCAACAATCAACGCGGAAAGGAAAAATCATGATCGTCATTACCGGAGCTACCGGCCAACTAGGCCATCTCGTCATCGCTGCACTGCTGAAAAAAGTTCCCGCATCCAGCATCGTTGCCGCCGTGCGCAACGTGGACAAGGCCGCGGATCTCGCCGCACTGGGCGTGCAGGTGCGTTACGCCGATTACGACAAGCCCGATAGCTGGGATTCTGCGCTGCAGGGAGCGGACAAGGTGCTGCTCATCTCTTCCAGCGAGATCGGCAAGCGCGCAAAGCAGCACCAGGCCGTGATCGATGCCGCAAAACGAACAGGCGTGAAGCTGCTGGCCTACACCAGCGTGCTGCATGCCGATACTTCCGTACTTGGTCTCGCGGCCGAGCACGGCGAAACGGAGGCTGCCATCAAGGCGGCAGGAGTGCCTGTCGTGCTGCTGCGCAATGGCTGGTATAGCGAGAACTACGCGATGGGCATTCCTAGTGCGCTGCAACTGGGGTCGGTGTTCGGTTGCGCAGGCAATGGCAAGGTCTCGTCCGCCGCGCGTGTCGACTATGCAGAAGCGGCCGCCGTGGCATTGACCAGCGAAGAACAAGCAGGGAAAGTGTATGAACTGGCAGGCGACAGCGCCTACACCCTGAGCGAATTCGCTGCCGAGATTGCAAAGCAGAGCGGCAAAGACATCCACTACGTGAACCTGCCGGAAGCGGAGTACAAGCAGACGCTGCTGGGGGCGGGTCTGCCGGAGCCCCTCGCTGAACTGCTGGCAAATTCCGACACTGGTGTCTCCAAAGGCGCGCTGTTCGACGACGGCAGGCAATTGAGCAAACTCATCGGCAGGCCGACTACGGCAATGGCAGAGACGGTCAAAGCGGCACTGTAGTAAGGCGCGGGGTTCGCACGCGACTGAAACTCGCGTGCGATCTCCCCGGTTGTATAGAATGGCCCGCCGTCACTTTCGTATCCGCTCGCCGTTCCTGTCATGACATCAGCCGTAACCAAAACTTCTTTGCACCCGCGCAACCTGCACCGGGAGCGTTACGACTTCGCACAACTCATCGCATGCAGCCCGGAACTGGCCGCCTTTGTGTCGCCGAACAAATACGGCAGCGTATCCATAGACTTCACCGACCCTGCTGCCGTGAAAGCGCTCAACCGCGCACTGCTCAAACTGCATTACCAGATCGATGAATGGGACATCCCTGCGCAATACCTGTGTCCGCCCATTCCCGGCCGTGCCGATTACATCCATTACCTTGCCGATCTGCTGGCAGAGAGCAACGGCGGCGACATACCGCGCGGAGACGCGGTGCGCGTGCTCGACATCGGCGTGGGGGCGAACTGCATCTATCCGCTCATCGGCCACGCCAGCTACGGTTGGCATTTCGTCGGCACGGACGTGGACGAGACCGCGCTGGCCAATGCGCAGCACATCGTCGATGCCAACCAGCTGGGCGACGCGATCGAGCTGCGCTTGCAACCCTCGACTGCGGACATCTTCTCCGGCGTCACCTACAACGACGAATACTTCGCACTCACGCTGAGCAACCCGCCGTTCCACGCCTCGCTCGCCGACGCGCGCAAAGGCTCGCAACGCAAATGGCAGAACCTCGGCAAGGAACACAACAAGCACAAGAAACCGGTGCTGAACTTCGGCGGACAAAGTCTGGAGTTGTGCTGCGAAGGCGGCGAAGCAGCCTTCATCACACGCATGATCGAAGAGAGCGCGAGCGGCGGCGAGCACTGCCTGTGGTTTACCACTCTGGTTTCGAAATCCGCCAGCTTGCCGCAGGCCTATAGTGCGCTGAAGCATTTCGGTGCAGTGGACAGCCGCACCATCGAGATGGCGCAAGGGCAGAAGAAGAGTCGGCTGCTGGCCTGGACGTTCATGAACAAGAAGCAGCGCAAGGACTGGTGGGAACAGCACGGCAAGAACTAGCCGTGCTGCCTGTTACACCAGTTCCTTAAAGAAGTTCACCACCGCCAGCACCCGCTGCTTCAGATCCCCGTACTTCAATTCGATCCGCAGCTTGTCCTGCCCCGCCATCTTGATGTGGCGTTTGCTCTGGATCATGGTGATGATCTTCATCGGGTCTATGGGCGGTTCGGGCACGAACTGGATGACGATGGCCTCGCTTGAGGCGTCCACTTTCTGGATGCCGAGCGGTTTGGCGAGGATGCGCAGGCGGTGGCTGTCTAGCAGGGTCTGTGCGGGTTCGGGCAGCAGGCCGAAGCGGTCGATGAGTTCTTGCTGCATCTCTTCCAGCGCTTCGCCGCTTTCGCAGTTGGCGAGGCGTTTGTAGATCACCAGACGTTGGTGGATGTCGCCGCAGTATTCGTCGGGCAGCAGGGCAGGGGTGTGCAGGTTGATCTCGGTGGTCACGCCCAGCGGGTGTGCCATGTCTGGCTCCTTGCCGGACTTCAGCGACTTGATGGCCGCGTTCAGCATGTCGTTGTAGAGGCTGAAACCGATCTCCTGCATCTCGCCGCTCTGTGATTCGCCCAGCACTTCGCCTGCACCGCGGATCTCCAGATCGTGCATGGCGAGGTAGAAACCGCTGCCGAGTTGTTCCATGGCCTGGATGGCTTCCAGGCGTTTCTTGGCCTGCGCGGTGAGGCCGTCCTTGCTGTCCACCAAGAGATAGGCATAGGCCTGGTGGTGCGAACGGCCAACGCGGCCGCGCAACTGGTGCAGCTGCGCGAGGCCGAAACGGTCGGCGCGGTTCATGATGATGGTGTTGGCAGTCGGCACGTCGATGCCGGTCTCGATGATGGTGGAGCAGAGCAATACGTTGAAGCGCTGGTGGGTGAAGTCGCGCATCACGGCTTCCAGTTCGCGCTCGCCCATCTGGCCGTGCGCCATGCGGATGCGCGCCTCGGGCAACAGGTCGGTCAGCTTCTCCAGCATGTTGGGCATGGTGTCGACTTCGTTGTGCAGGAAGTAAACCTGACCGCCGCGCTTGAGTTCGCGCAGCACGGCTTCGCGGATCACGCCCGCACTGTAGTTGCTGACGAAGGTCTTGATGGACAGGCGGCGCTGCGGCGCAGTGGCGATCACCGAGAAATCGCGCAGGCCTTCCAGCGACATCGCCAGCGTGCGCGGGATGGGGGTGGCGGTGAGCGTGAGCACGTCCACTTCGGCGCGCAATGCCTTCAGTCTTTCCTTCTGCTGCACGCCGAAGCGGTGTTCCTCGTCGAGGATGACCAGGCCCAGATTGTGGAACTTCACATCCTTCTGGATCAGCTTGTGCGTGCCGACCACGATGTCCACTCTGCCGTCCGCCAGGTCCTTCAGCGCTTGCGTGGTTTCCTTGGTGGAACGGAAGCGCGACAGTTCGGCCAGCTTGATCGGGAAGTCGGCGAAGCGGTTGGAGAAGTTCTGGAAGTGCTGTTCGACCAGCAGCGTAGTCGGTGCCAGCACCGCGACCTGCTTGCCTTCCATCGCGGCGATGAAGGCCGCACGCAAAGCGACCTCGGTCTTGCCGAAGCCAACGTCGCCGCAGATCAGGCGGTCCATCGGCTTGCCGGATTGCAGGTCGAGGATGACAGCCTCGATGGCGGCCGCCTGGTCGGCGGTCTCCTCGAAACCGAAACCGGCGGCGAAGGCTTCGTAGTCGTGATAGTTGAACTTGAACGCATGGCCCTTGCGCAGCGCGCGCTGGGCATACAGGTTGAGCAGCTCGGCGGCGGTGTCGCGCACCTGCTGCATGGCGCGGCGTTTGGCCTTGTCCCATGCGCCGCTGCCCAGCTTGTGCAGTGGCGCGCTCTCGGGTGCACCGCCACTGTAGCGGCTGATGACATGCAGTTGCGACACCGGCACGTAGAGCTTGGCTTCGTCCGCGTATTCCAGCAGCAGGAACTCGTTCTCGCCTTCGCCCATGTCGAGGTTCACTAGCCCGTGGTAGCGCGAGATGCCGTGCTGCTCGTGCACCACCGGGTCGCCCGGCTTGAGCTCGGACAGGTCGCGCAGCATGCCTTCGACGTTGCTCTTCTTGGCGGTGCGGCTGATGCGGGCGCGGGTGGGCGTGGCGTACAGCTCGGTCTCGGTGACGATGGCGAGCTTGTCCTTGTCGAGGATGAAGCCGCTGCCGACGGTGGCTACGCCGAGCATGAATTTTTCTTTGCTGGCGATGAAGCTGGCGTAGTCTTCGCACACCACTGGTTCCAGTCCGTATTCCAGCAGATAGCCGGACATGATCTCGCGGCGGCCCAGACTGTCGGCCAGCAGTAGAACGCGGCCATCGTAGCTGTGCAGGAAGTCGGCGAACTTCTGGGTGGGGACTTCGGCACGGCGGTCTACGGCGATGTTGGGGATGGATGCGGTCGGACAGGTGGTGGCGTTCGCGCCGCTGTCGTTGAGCGCGATGTCCAGTCGCGCGAAGTCCTTGGCTTTTACGAAGAACTGTTCCGCACTCAGGAACAGCTCCTTCGTTTCCAGCAGCGGATGCTGCGGGTCGCCGCGCAGCAGGTTGTAGCGCGAGGCGGCGTCCTGGGTGAATTGCTGGATCGCCTCATCCACATTGTGGTGCAGGCACAGCGTCGCGTTCGCTGGCAGGTAGTCAAACAGCGTCGCGGTCTGCTCGAAGAACAGCGGCAGGTAATACTCGATACCGGCAGGAGCGATGCCCTTACTCACATCCTTGTAGATGCGCGACTTGGATGGGTCGCCTTCGAAGCGCTCACGGAAGTTCTGGCGGAAGGTGGCTTGCCCCTTGTCGTCCAGCGGGAACTCTCGCGCAGGCAGCAGGCGTATCTCCGGCACCGGGTACAAGGTGCGCTGCGTATCCACGTCGAAGGTGGCGATGGTCTCGATCTCGTCGTCGAACAGGTCGATGCGATAGGGCAGCATGCTGCCCATGGGGAACAGGTCGATCAGGCCGCCGCGCACGCAGTATTCGCCCGGCGACAGCACCTGCTGCACATGGGTGTAACCGGCCAGCGTCATCTGTTCGCGGAAGCCGTCCAGGTCCAGCGTCTCGCCCTTGTTCAGGAAGAAGGTGTAGGCCGCCATGTAGCTCACCGGCGGCAGCGGATACAGCGCGGTGGTGATGGGCACGATGACCACGTCGCAGCCAGAATCCAAAGATTGATTTTCACGTTCGCCTCCTCGCCCGCTTGCGGGAGAGGATTGAGGTGAGGGGCGGGCGATTTTTTGCCCGTAGGTGCGGATGTTGTGCAGCGTCGCCAGCCGTTCCGAGATCAGGTCCTGATGCGGCGAGAAGTGGTCGTAGGGCAGGGTCTCCCAGTCCGGCAGCAGGTGCACTTTCAATGTTGGATCGAAGAACGGGATCTCCTCCACCAGCCGTTGCGCTTCCAGCGCGTTGGCGGCGATCACCACCAGCGGCGACTTCTGCGGCGCGAGCTGGGCCAGCGCGAGCGCATCGGATGAACCGGCGAGGCGGGTGTAACGGGGAGAAGGGTGCTTCGAATCGAACAACATGGGAACAGCCTGCGATAAAGGGCGCGCATTATACCCCTGTGTGTCTGTCAGATTGACGATGCCCACGAAGGCAGAAGTTGTATCATCAATTCAACTCTGCTCCATACAGGATCTGTTGCTCGCATGCCTTCCAAGATAATGTTGATGACAAGTAGTACGCGCCTCCTGATGTTGTTCTGGAGCGTCGTTGTGGCGTTGTCGCTCGGAATGGCGTTGTATTCCCACTGGAAGAGTTATGTGAATGCGCTTCATGTCGAGGCATCGGCCATCCATGCCATGGATATGGAATACCGGAACTGGGTCATACGCAGCGGCGGCGTCTATGTGCCGGTCACCGACAAGGTGCAGCCCAGTCCATGGTTGAACGCAGTGCCGGAGCGGGACGTGACCACGCCCGGCGGACAACGTCTGACCCTGTTGAATTCTTCCTATGTCGTTCGTCTGGTACACGAAGGCCTGATCGATGGCGGTAGTCTCGTGCATGGACATATTTCCAGCCTGAAGCCGATCAACCCGGTCAATATGGCGGATGCCTGGGAACGTAAAGCGCTGGAGGCTTTCGCCAGGGGCGACAGCGTATGGGCATCGACCGACGAGCAGGCGGATGGCAAGACCTATTACCGCTACATGAAGCCGATGGTGACTGAGGAAGCATGCCTGAAATGCCATGCCCAATATGGCGATAAGGCGGGCGATATTCGCGGCGGTGTCAGTATTTCCATTCCCATCGATGCGCGGCAGGCTGAGTACACGCGGGATGCGTTCGCATTGGCCGGTGGGCATGGCTTGATCTGGGTACTGGGCTTGCTGGGCTTGTTGCGCAATGCCCGCACGCAGCAGCGTGCGCTGGTCGAGATTGAAACGGCCGAAGCGCAGGTGACCCTGCTGACCAACTCGATCTCCCATGCCATCTATGGCATCGATATGGACGGGGCATGTACCTTTGCCAACGATAGCTGTGTGAAGCTGCTCGGCTATTCCGACAGGTCGGAGTTGCTGGGCAAGAACATGCATGAGCTCATCCATCATTCACATGCGGATGGATCGCGGTATGCGCAAGCGGATTGCCCGACTACCCATGCCTATCGCGACGGAAAGTCATTTCATGTGGAAGATGAGGTGTTCTGGTGCAAGGACGGCAGCGTCATTCCTGTCGAATACTGGTCCTATCCGGTCTTGCTGGATGGTCGTGCACAAGGGTCGGTGGTGACCTTCCTCGATATGCGCGAGTCCTTGCAGATCAAACAGCAACTGAAACAGTCGCAGTCGTTGTTGAGTTCTGTTGTCGAAAGCATGCCCGCGATGGTGTTCCTCAAAGAGGCAAAGGAACTGCGTTTCGAACTGTTCAATTCGGCAGGCGAACGCTTGCTGGGTTACAAGCGTGCCGACCTGCTCGGCAAGAACGACTATGACTTCTTCCCCAAGGAGCAGGCGGATTCATTCACCCGGAAAGACCGGGATGTGCTGGCAAGCCGCAAACTGCTGGAGATTCCCGCCGAACCCATCAAGATCGCAGACGGCAGCGAGCGCTGGCTGCATACTTTCAAGATCGGACTGTACGACGAAACGGGACAGGCGACCCACCTGCTGGGTATCTCGGTGGACATCTCGGACCGTGTCGCCATGGAGGAAGCGCTGCGTGCCAGCCAGTTGCGCCTGTCCGAAGCGCAACGCATGGCGCATCTCGGTCATTGGGAGCTCGATCTGGTGACGAACGAACTCAAGTGGTCGGACGAGATATACCGCATCTTCGAGATCGACAGGCAGCAGTTCGGCGCGAGCTATGAAGCCTTCCTCGATGCCATCCATCCCGACGACCGCGACGAGGTGAACCAGGCTTACAACGATTCACTGAAGGCGCACAGCGCTTACCAGATCCATCACCGCCTGTTGATGAAGGATGGCCGCATCAAATATGTGCTGGAAAAATGTGAGACCGCCTTCGATGAAGAAGGCAAACCCTTGCGCTCGCTGGGGACCGTGCAGGACGTGACGGCGAGCATGTTCGCGGAAAAAGCCCTGAGCGAGCAGCAGAAAGTGCTGGAACGGGCGCTGGAAGGCACCATCCATACTGTGTCCATGGCGGTTGAACTGCGCGACCCTTACACGGCCGGCCATCAGCGCCGGGTGGCTGAGCTATCCTGCGCCATCGCCGAAAAGATGGGACTGGATGAGGATCGCAAGCGCGGCATCCGTCTTGGCGCGACCATCCACGACATCGGCAAGATCGGTATCCCGGCAGAAGTGCTGAGCAAACCGGCACGACTGACCGACATCGAAATGAGCATCGTGCATGAGCATGCACGCATGGGTTACGACATCCTCAAGGAAGTTCGCTTCCCATGGCCGGTGGCGGACATCGCCCACCAGCACCATGAACGCATCGACGGTTCGGGCTATCCGCGGGGCCTGAAAGGCGAGGAGATCTCGCTGGAGGCGCGCATCGTCGCGGTTGCCGATGTGGTGGAATCGATGGCAACCCACCGTCCATATCGTCCTGCCTGGGGTATCGAGGCGGCACGCGAAGAGATCGTCGCCGGACGCGGCACCTTGTACGACGAGCAAGTGGTGGACGCCTGCCTGCAAGCATTGGATGATGGCTTCACGCTCAGTTGAATCACGCGAACTTTGGTAGACTCGCGCCCATGTCTGAATTCCATGCATTAGTTCCCGCCGCCGGTTTCGGTGCCCGTATGGGCCACGAACTGCCCAAACAATATCTCGATCTGGCCGGTCATCCCATGATCTGGCATGCACTCAGCACCCTGTGCGCCTGCCCGCAGATCAGGACGGTGTTCGTGGTGCTGGCGCCCGACGATGAATATTTTGCCCGTTACGACTGGTCGCATTGCGGCGAGAAGCTGCAGCCCCTGTATTGCGGCGGTGTAACCCGTGCCGAGAGCGTCTGCAACGGCCTGCTCGCTTCGGAGCTGGAGCCGGACGACTGGGTGCTGGTGCACGATGCGGCACGCCCCAACCTGACGCAACACCTGCTGGCGCGCATGATCGCGGAACTGCGCGACGACCCGATCGGCGGCATCCTGGCGGTGCCGGTGGCGGATACCCTCAAGCGCGCCGATGCACAGCAACGCATCGCCCATACCGAACCGCGCGAAGGCCTGTGGCAGGCGCAGACGCCGCAGATGTTCCGCGCCGGACTGTTGGCCGAATCCCTGGCACGTTGCGCGAGCGTCACCGATGAAGCCTCGGCCATCGAGGCGATGGGGCTGCAACCGAAGCTGGTGGCGAGTGACAGCAGCAACTTCAAGGTGACCTATCCGCAAGACATTGAACTGGCAGAACTGCTGCTGCAGAAAAGGAATTGAACATGCGTATCGGACAAGGCTTCGACGTCCATCAACTGGTTGCGGATCGCAAACTCATCATCGGTGGCGTGGACATCCCGTATGAAAAAGGGTTGCTCGGACATTCCGATGCGGATGTGCTGCTGCACGCCGTCTGCGATGCCCTGCTGGGCGCGGCGGCACTGGGCGACATCGGCAAACATTTCGCGGATACCGATGCGAAATTCAAGAACATAGACAGCCGTATCCTGCTGCGCGAGACGCTGCATCTGGTGCGCGAGGCGGGCTGGCGCGTGGCTAACGTGGATGCCACCATCATCGCGCAAGCGCCGAAGATGGCACCGCACATCCATCAGATGGTAGAGAACATCGCGGCCGATCTGCGCCTGGAAAAGAGCGCCGTCAATGTGAAGGCCACCACCACCGAGAAGCTCGGTTACACCGGGCGCGGCGAAGGCATCGCGGCGCAGGCGGTGGTGCTGCTGCTGGCCGACTGATGCGCATCCTCGCAATCGAAACTTCCACTGAATACTGCTCCGTCGCCCTGTGGCAGGACGGCGTGCTCAGCGAGCGCAGCGAGAAAGTGGGACAGAAACATTCCGAAGTGCTGATGGCGATGGTGGACGATGTGCTGAAAGCTGCCGGCACAACCATCAGGCAGGTCGAAGGCATCGCTTTTGGCAAAGGTCCCGGCTCGTTCACCGGCGTGCGCATCGCCTGCGGTGTGGCTCAAGGTTTGGCGTTCGGTGTCGATGTGAATGTCGTGGGGGTATGCACCTTGCACGCACTGGCCGAAGCGGCTGGCAGGGACAAGGTCATCGCTGCGCTGGATGCACGCATGGGCGAGATATATCTGGCGGCCTATCAGAAAGAAGGCGGGGTCTGGCGCACGGTCATCGAGCCTTGCCTGTGCAAGCCCGATGCTGCATCGGCTCTTGCCGGAGCAGGCTGGTTCGGCTGCGGCAGCGGTTTCGCAGTGAGCGAGGTATTGCAGCAGCGTTATGCCGCGCAGCTGGACGGCATGGATGCGCAAGCCGTGCCGCAGGCCGCGGCGGTGGCGCGACTGGCGGCAGTGGAATTCGAACAGGGCAATGCACTGGATGCGGCGCTGGCCTTGCCGCTCTATCTGCGCGACAAGGTCGCACTGACCACACGCGAACGCGCGGCATGATCCTGCGCGACATGACCGAAGCGGATCTGGATGCGGTGCTGGCCATCGAGCGCGTGGTGCATGCCCATCCCTGGACGCTGGGTAATTTCAGCGATGCGCTGCGCAGCGGCTATTTGTGCAAGGTGTTCGAGACGGAAGCGGGAGAATTGATCGGTTACGCACTGATGATGCTGGCGGTGGACGAAGCGGAGCTGCTGGATATTGCCATCGCTTCATCGCAACAGCGCAAGGGGATGGGCAAGCAGTTGTTGCACGAGATGCTGGCGCTGGCCAGGCGCAAGGAAATGAGACGCATGGTGCTGGAGGTGCGTGCGTCGAACGCCCCGGCGCTCGCCTTGTACAGAAGTGCGGGATTCAGTGACATCGGGCTGCGCCGCGATTACTATCCGGCCCACAGCGGCCGTGAAGATGCCATATTGATGGGGAGAGGTTTGTGAACGTTCGGGATGAACACGTGTTGCGCGAACTGAGCCTGTATCCGCTCTGGGTACGGCGCGGCGTGCCCGTGCAGGAAGAGGCCTTTCCCGTCGTGCAGGAAGCGACAGAAGCCGCGCAGATCGAATCGCCTGTCGTCGCCAAAGCCCCTGCCGTTGTCGAGATCCCCGTCGCCGAGCCGGTGTCCGGCGTCGCCGCGCTGGACTGGCCCGACCTGAAAGAGAAGGTCCGTGCATGCGAGGCATGCAAGCTGCGCGCCGGTTGCACGCAGACCGTGTTCGGCGTCGGCGACGAGCAGGCCGACTGGTTGTTCGTCGGCGAAGGGCCGGGCGCGGACGAGGATGCGCAGGGCGAACCGTTCGTGGGGCAGGCGGGCAAGCTGCTCGACAACATGCTGTTCTCCATCGGCCTGAAACGCGGCGACAATGTGTACATCGCCAACATCGTCAAATGCCGTCCGCCCAACAACCGCAACCCCGAGGCGGACGAGATCGCGACCTGCCTGCCGTACCTGCAGCGGCAGATCGCCCTGATCAAACCAAAACTCATCATTGCACTGGGCAAGGTGGCAGCTACTTCCCTGCTGGGGCGGGAGGCCACGCTGGGTTCATTGCGCGAGACCGTGCATGACTATCACGGTACGCCACTCATCATCACCTATCACCCCGCCTACCTGCTGCGCAGCCCATCCGAAAAGGCCAAGGCCTGGGTGGATCTGAAGGCTGCGGTCGCACTGATGAGGTAAGCGCCCCATGAGACTCGCCGACATCAGCCTTTCGACCCGTATCACTTTGCTGGGTTTGCTGTTGGTAGTGGCAGGCGGCGCATTCTGGACCATCGGCGAGGACAGGCGCATCAAGGATGAGTATCTGGCGGATCGCGAGTCGTCGCTGGACAGCGCCTTGCATATCGAGCGTGAACGTTTGCGGCTGCAGCTGGACACCCTGCGGCGCGATGCACTGTTCCTGTCAGCACTGCCGGCGATCACCGGCATCTCAAGGGCCATCCACAACGGCGGTATCGATCCGCGCGAGAACAATACGCGTCAAATCTGGGAGCGACGCCTGCAGGATATTTTCAAGAACTATCTGAAGGCACACCCTGAATACTTCCAGGCGCGCTACCTCGGTCTGGCCGACGGCGGGCGCGAACTGGTGCGCGTCAATCGAAGCGGGGATCGTCTGGTGGTTGTTCCGGATGCAGACTTGCAGCGCAAGGGGGAGGCGGACTATTTCAGGGCGGGCCAGGCGCTGGCTGCAGGGAGCGTCCACTTTTCCGACTTTTCACTCAACAAGGAGCACGGACGTATCGAAGTGCCGCATCGCCTTACTTTGCGTGCCGTGGCGCCGGTGTTCGATGAGCGAGGCCGCCGTTTCGGCATGCTGGTGCTGAATCTGGATGCGAACGCTCTGCTGGCGCCAGTTGCCAACGGTATACCGAAAGGCGTGCGCAGTTATGTCTCCGACGACCATGGCCACTATCTGCTGCGTCCCGACAAACAGCACGCGCTTGCGCCTGTGTCCGGCTTGCAGCAAACCGATATTCGCAACGATTTCCCGATACTGAAGACAAGGTTCGAGCCGGGTGCCGCAAGCTGTGCGCTGTTGCGCGAGTTGCCGGATGGCGCGGGAGGTTATCTGGCAGCGGAACGCGTGGATTTCGACAAGGAACGTCAGGAGCGCTTCCTGTTGCTGGCCTATCATGTCCCGCAGCAGGCGCTTGGCGTGGATGCCGCGGGCATCCCCTGGCAGAGCATGAGCAGAGCCATCTTGCTGACACTGTTCGCTGCGGTGGTGTTCATGCTGGCGCTGCGTTTTATCCTGCGTCCGCTCAATCGCATTACGCAAGCGGCAAGCGAGATCGCGGAGCGCAAGCGCATCCCGCATCTGCGCGAAAGGTACGGCGGCGAAGTCGGGCAGCTGGTGCACGCGCTGAACAGCATGATGGATGCCTTGTCCGGACATGACGTGATGGAGCGCGAGAGCGCCTTCCGCAAGGAGATGATCGAATCCCTGCCCGGCGTGTTCTATATGATCGGGGCGAACGGGCGCTTGATGATGGTGAACCACAATTTCGAGACGGTACTGGGTTTGCCGGAAGGGGCGCTGCTTGGTACCGATCCGCTCGATCTGTTCGAGGGCGATGACAAGGCGCTGATCGCCAGTCGTATCGGGGAGGTCTTTAAAAATGGGGAGGCGGCAGCCGAAGCCAGGTTGCTCACCACATTCGGTGAACGCATCCCTTTCCAGTTCACTGGGCGGCGGGTCATACGTGACGGCGAGCCGGTGCTGGTCGGGCTCGGGCTGGATGCCAGCAGCCATCACGAGCAATTGCGCCTGATCGAAAACCAGCTGTACCGCAACCAGGCGCTGATGCGCAATTCGATGGAAGGCATCCATGTAATGGATATCGCGGGCAACGTTCTGGAAGTGAACGATGCGTTCTGTCGCATGCTCGGCTATACGCATGAAGAGGCGATGCAGCTCAATGTACGCGACTGGGACAATCAGTTCACCTCGGAGGAGCTGACGCAGCGTTTCAGGGAGCTGGTCTGGAAAAGCGCCACTTTCGATACCACGCATCGGCGCAAGGATGGCCGGCTGGTCCAGGTAGAGGTGTGTGCGACAGGCGTCGAGATAGAAGGGAAGGTATACCTGTACGCTGCCAGCCGAGACATCACCGAACGCAAGCGAATCCAGGAAGTATTGTTGCGTCACCATCAGGTTATCGAGACGGCACTGGACGGTTACTGGATGACGGACGCCCAAGGCGTCCTGCAGGAAGCGAATGAATCGTATGCGCGGATGTCCGGTTATACGGTAGATGAACTGGTCGGCATGCATATCAGCCAGCTGGAGGCCAGCGAGCGGCCCGAGGATGTCGGGGCGCATATCGAAAGGATCGTCACCGACGGGTACGACAAGTTCGAGACACAGCATCGCTGCAAGGATGGGCGTGTGCTGGATATAGAGATCTCAGCCACGTTCATGCCCGAGGGGCAGAAACTCTTCGTGTTCTGCCACGACATCACCCAGCGCAAGCAGTATGCCTCGCGTCTGCAGCAAAAGCAGGAGATGCTGAACGAGGCGCAACGGCTGGGCAAGCTGGGTAGCTGGGAAATGGAACTGTCGTCCAGCGAGTTGAAATGGTCGGATGAGACTTATCACATCTTCGAGATCGACAGGAGCGTCGAAGGGGCGCTGTACGACATCTTCGAGAAGACCGTGCATCCGGACGACCGCGACCGGGTGGAGCAGACCTTCCAGCAATCGCTGCGTGAGCACGTGCCCTACGATATTGAACACAGGCTGCTGTTTCCGGACGGTCGCATCAAGTGGGTGCGCGAGCATTGCACGACCACCTACGGCGAGACCGGCGAGCCGTTGCGTTCGCTGGGTATGGTGCAGGACATCACCGCGCGCAAACGCGACGAGGAGCAACTGCGTGTGGCCGCTGCCGCCTTCGAGACGCATGACGCGATCGTGATCACCGATGCGAAGTCGAATATCGTGCGTGTCAATCATGCCTTTACCAAGATTACCGGTTACCGTTCATCGGAAGTTCTGGGAAGGAATCCCCGCGTCATGAGCTCAGGTCGCCATGACAGAGCGTTCTATCAGGACATGTGGCAGCATTTGCTTGAGGAAGGCTCCTGGTCCGGTGAGATATGGGACAGGCGCAAGAACGGCGAGATATATCCGAAGTGGCTGACCATCACGGCTGTGAAAGACGAAGCCGGCAACACGGTCAATTACGTCGCCATCTTCAGCGATATCACCGATCGCAAGCGCAACGAGGATGAGATCCGCGGTCTGGCGTTTTATGACGCGCTGACGCAATTGCCCAATCGGAGGCTGTTCCAGGACCGCTTGCAGAATGCGCTGGCCGTTTCGGCGCGTAGCGGCGAATTCGGAGCCTTGTTGTTCATCGACCTGGATCGTTTCAAGGTGCTGAACGATACGCTCGGCCATGATTACGGTGACCTGCTGCTGGTCGAGGTGGCGGAACGCATCAAGAACTGTGTGCGCGAGGTCGATACGGTCGCGCGCCTGGGGGGAGACGAGTTCGTAGTGGTGCTGGAAGGTATAGGCGACCACCGGGAAGAAGCATCGTACAAGGCGGAACTGGTGGCGGAAAAGATCAGGGAATCACTGGCGCACCCTTATCAGCTCAAGGAGCATGAGCATTACAGCTCACCCAGTATCGGTGTGGAGTTGTTCCACGATGGTAGTGAGACATCCGACGAGCTGATCAAGCATGCGGACGTGGCCATGTATCAGGCGAAGAATGCGGGCCGCAATACGATCCGCTTCTACGATCCCAGTCTGCAACACGATCTGGATACGCGCGCCATGCTGGAGAACGATCTGCGTCGTGCCATCGAGAGCAACGAACTGCAATTGCATTATCAGGTGCAGGTGAATAATGAAAGCAAACTGGTCGGTGTCGAGGCCTTGTTGCGCTGGCAGCATCCGACACGCGGCATGATCCCGCCCGCGAAATTCATCCCGGTGGCGGAAGAGAGCATGCTGATCGTGGAACTGGGCGATTGGGTGCTGCATCATGCCTGCGCACAATTGGCGCTGTGGTCGGGTGATCCACGCAAGTCGAAACTGACGATGGCGGTCAATGTCAGTGCCCACCAGTTCGCCATGCATGATTTCGTGGAACATCTGTCATCCATCCTGCAGCGTCATGACGTCGAACCGGGAAGGTTGAAGCTGGAACTGACCGAGGGCGTGGTACTGAACGACATTTCGGACGTGGTAGGGAAAATGCGCCGTTTGAAGGCGATCGGCGTTCAGCTGTCGCTGGACGATTTCGGCACCGGATATTCTTCTCTTTCCTATCTGAAGCAACTGCCGCTGGATCAACTCAAGATCGATCAGAGCTTTGTGCGCGACATCACCGTCGACGAGAGCGACGCGGGCATGGTGCAGACCATCATCGATATGGCCAAGAACTTCAAGCATGATGTCATAGCCGAAGGGGTGGAGACCGAAGCCCAATTGAGTTTCCTCAAACACCATGCTTGCATGGCTTATCAGGGCTATTTCTTCAGCAAGCCCATCCCGCTGGACGAATTGGACCGGCTGATCGCCGATTGGGAGTCGGACTGAGTGAATTGTCCGTATAATCTTTCCGGGTTGGGGCGTTGAATTTGTGAAGTTTTTTGACACGGGGCCGTCTAGAGTCCCGGTCGGTGTTAGGAGGAGTGTAGGGTGAGATCCCTTCCAGAAAGAGCGGCGCGCTCCTGGTTGTTGCCGCTCGTCATGTTTATATTGCCACTGCTGACAGCGTGCGACGGGACGCATGAACCGCCTTTGCGCATCGCCAGCAGTCCGTGGCCGGGTTATGAGCCGCTCTATCTGGCGCAAGAGCAGGGCTATCTGTCCGAGGATAAGGCGCAGGTGTTCGAACTGCCGTCTTCAGACATCACGCTGGAGTCTTTTCGCAACCACTCCGCCGATATCGCCACCCTGACCCTGGACGAAACCCTCGATCTGCTGCAAAGCGGCGTGGGTCTGCGCATCCTGATGGTGCTGGACGTTTCCAACGGCGCGGATGCGGTGATGGCGAAGCCTGAAATCAAGCGCCTGTCGGACCTGAAGGGCAAGCGCATCGCCCTGCTCAATATCCCGCTCGGTGTCTACATGCTGAGCCGCACGCTGGATGCCGCCAAGCTCGGCAGGCAAGATGTGACGGTCATCCCCAGTGCAGAGAGCAAGCACGAAGAGATGTACCGCCAGGGCAAGGCAGATGCCTTCATCACCTTCGATCCGTTCAAGACGCGTCTGGCAGAGATGGGTGCTCACGTGTTGTTCGATAGCAGCGACATCCCGAACGAGATATTCGATCTGATGGTGGTGCATGAGGATGTGTACCTGAAGCGGCGCGCCGCAGTCTGCGATGTGGCGCGGCAATGGTTGCGCACGCTGGATTACATGCAGCAGTCACCGGACAAGGCCGCAGCCTCCATCGCCAAGCGTCTGGGGGCGACACCACAGGAATACCTGAACATGGTCAAAGGTATCAAGACACCGACGCATGAAGAGAACTTGATGCTGATCGGCGCGGGACGCGCCATTCTGCATTCGGCGCAGCAACTGAATGAAGTGATGATGGCCGAAGGCCAGTTCAAACGCAGTATCGAGCTGGCGCCAGCGCTGATTCCGGATCTGCAAACCTGCATCAAACGCTGATCCCGCTTTATGAGGAAACGACTCTCCATCCTGATCCCGCTGGTACTGATGATGGTTTCCATCGTCAGTTCGCTGCTGGTTTTCCTGCAGCAGGACCGGGAGAGCCGCAATCGTATCGAACAGGAGATGTTGCGCGAGATCGGCCTGGAGATGGGGCAGTTGCAGAACATCCTGTACAACCGCCTGACTGAAGGTGACGAGAACGAAGCCCTGATGAACTTGTTGCTGGTGGCCATGCGTCCCGGCATACGCACCCTGATGCTGACCGACGACCGGCATCGCGTGATCATGGCCAACCGTTTCCGCTGGAAGGGAGAAGCAGCGGCAGAGCATTCGCTGTACCGGCTGTCCGATGCGCAGGCGGTGGCGCAGGCAGGAAAGAGCATGATGCGTTTCAATGCGCAGCAGGCGTCTTTGCTGCAGGGCTACTTCCCGCTGGTGGTCTCCTATCGTCAGGGCGGACTGGAGAAGCGGATGGGGTTGTTGTATGTCGAAGCCGACATCGGTACACACATCGAGAATGCGCGTCACGCGGCATTGGAACAATCGCTGATCTTCGGCGCGATTATCCTGCTCTCGGCCATGATGATCGCTTACATCCTGCATCGCCTGGTCAGTCGCCGCGTGCGTGTACTGCTGGATGCCGCCACCCGTTTGGCACAGGGCGATTTTTCCGTGCGTACCAGTTTGCAAGGCGAGGACGAACTGTCAGAACTGGGGCGGAAGTTCGACAGCATGGCGGCGCAGATCGGTGAAAACATCCAGTTGCGCGAGGAGGCGGTGAACAGCCGCAAGCATCTGCTCGACACTACCATTGATGGCTACTGGATGCTGGATAACGAAGGATGCTTGCTGGATGTGAATGAGGCCTATTGCAGGATGAGCGGATACAGTCGCGATGAACTACTGACCATGTGTATTCCGCAACTGGAAGTGAACGAACAAACCCCCGAGGAAGTCGCGGCGCATTTGAAGCTGGTGTTCGAGCGCGGCTGGGATATTTTTGAGACGCGGCACCGGCACAAGGACGGCAGTGCGATCGACGTCGAGGTGTCGAGCGCTTACTGGAAGGAAGAGGACAGGTTCTTCGTCTTCGTGCGCGACATCAAGGAGCGTATAGCCGCCCGTGAAGAGCTGGAGCGTGAACGGCAACTGCTGGAGGATGCGCAGGATGTCGGCCATTTCGGCAGCTGGGAGCTGGACATCGTCAGCAACAAGCTGAAATGGTCGGATCAAATATTTCGCATATTCGAGATCGATCAGCGCCGTTTCGGTGCTTCCTACGAAGCGTTCCTGGATGCCATTCACCCCGATGATCGCGCAAGGGTGAACCAGGCATACTCTGAGTCGCTGGCCGACCGCAAGCCGTACCGCATTACACACCGCCTGCTGATGCCGGACGGGCGCATCAAATGGGTGGAAGAGCGCTGTTCGACGGTTTTCGACGAGACGGGCAAACCGTTGCGCTCCGTCGGTACCGTGCAGGATGTGACCGAGCATGAAGCGCTGGCCGAGCAGGGACGCATTGCTTCCGTGGCGTTCGAGACGCAGGAGGCGATCATCGTCACGGACCGTCATGCGAACATCATCAAGGTGAACCATTCCTTCGAGTCGACGACCGGTTATTCGCAGGCAGAGGTGCTGGGCAAGAATCCGCGCATCTTGGCTTCCGGGCGGCACGACAAGCACTTCTATCGGGATATGTGGGATTCCGTGCTTAACGAAGGCCGCTGGTCCGGCGAGGTCTGGGACCGGCGCAAGAGCGGCGAGGTCTACCCCAAATGGCTGACCATCACTGCCGTGAAACACATGGATGAAGTGACGCACTTCGTGGCGGTGTTCGTCGACATCACCGAGCGCAAGAAAGCCGAGGAAGAGATCAGGAACCTGGCGTTCTACGATCCGCTTACCTCTTTGCCCAATCGACGACTGTTGCAGGACCATTTGCAGCATGCCTTGAGTCAGAGCGCACGCAGCGATCAGTTCGGGGCTTTGATGTTCATCGATCTCGACCACTTCAAGGTGCTGAACGACACCAAAGGGCACGAGTACGGCGACAAGATGCTGGTGGAGGTCGCGCGCCGACTCGTTACCTGTGTACGCGATACCGACACCATCTCGCGTTTCGGCGGCGACGAGTTCGTGGTGCTGCTGGAAGGCATGAACGTGTTCAAGGAAGAGGCCATCGCGCAGTCGGGACGTATCGCCGAGAAGATACGCGAGGTTTTGTCGCAGCCCTATGAATTGTCCGGCGTGATGCACCAGAGCTCGCCCAGTATCGGCGTCGTGCTGTTCCGCGGCCACGAGGTCGGCAGCGAGGAGTTGCTCAAGCAGGCCGATCTTGCCATGTATCAGTCCAAGGAGAACGGGCGCAACAGAGTGAGCTTCTTCGAGACTTCCATGCAGGCGCTGCTGGAATCGCGCACCTTGCTGGAAGGGGCATTGCGGCAGGCGTTGCCCAAGGGCGAGCTGGAGATGTATTACCAGTTGCAGACGGATGAGTCGCATGCCCTGCTGGGTGCCGAGGTGCTGCTGCGCTGGCGCAGCGCGGAACTGGGCATGGTGTCGCCGGCGCAGTTCATCCCGATGGCGGAGCAGACCAAGCTGATCCTGCCCATCGGACACTGGGTGCTGGAATGCGCCTGTCGCCAGCTCAAACAGTGGGAATCGCATCCGCTGTTGGGACGCATGCACCTGGCGGTGAACATCAGTCCCGTGCAGTTCCATCAACCCGATTTTGTCCGCGAAGTTAAAACGATACTGCAGGAAACGGGGGCCGATCCGCGCAATCTGGAACTGGAGCTGACCGAGAACCTGGTGCTGGAAGACATCGATGAAGCGACGCGCAAGATGACCGCATTGAAAGAAGTCGGTGTGCGTTTTTCCATGGACGATTTCGGAACCGGCTATTCATCGCTGCAATACATCAAACGCCTGCCTATCGATCTGCTCAAGATCGACCAGTCCTTCGTGCGCGACATCCTTACCGATCCGGGCGATGCCATGATGGTGCAGACCATTTCCGGCATGGCGCAGAACTTCGGCTTCGGCGTCATCGCCGAAGGGGTCGAAGACAGGGCGCAGATACCGCCGCTGGTGGAACGGGGTTGCGCCAAATTCCAGGGGTATCTGTTCAGCCGTCCGGTACCGCTGGCGGAGTTCGAATCACTGGTGGAGAACTGGCAGCCGGACTGAACACTACGCACCGGATATAATCTGCACAACAACAAGAATGGCCGCACATGAATAAACAAGTGGATGCACTGAAGATTCTGGTGGTAGAAGACAGCAAGGTCACGGTCAAGGTATTGCGCAACTACCTGGCTAGCATGCATGTCAGCGAACCGCTGATCGCTGAGAACGGCAAGCAGGCGCTCAAGTTATACGAGCGTGAGCGCCCGGATGTGGTGCTGCTGGACATCAAGCTGCCCGATGTCGACGGATTCGAAGTGGCACGCCAGATCCGCAGGATGGAAGGCGAACATGAATGGGCCGCCATCATCTTCCTTACCGCGATGAATTCCGATGACGATCTTGCGCGCGGCATTGCCGCCGGTGGCGACGATTACCTGGTCAAGCCGGTCAGCGAGATCGTGTTCCATGCCAAAGTGCGCGCCATGCAGCGCCTGATCGAGATGCAGCGCAAGCTGGTCGATGTTACGCAACAACTGGACGGTGCCAATGCGGAATTGCAACGTCTCTCCACCACCGATGCCCTGACCGGCATCGCCAATCGCAGGTCACTGGATCACTTTCTGGAACGGGAATGGCGGCGCTGCCTGCGCATGAAAAAACCGCTGTCGCTGGTGATGATGGACATCGACTATTTCAAACTTTTCAACGACAAGTACGGCCATCAGGCGGGCGATGACTGCCTGAAGCAAGTGGCCGACCAGATCGCGCGCGCCGCGCCGCGCGGCACCGACCTGGCCGCGCGATATGGCGGGGAAGAGTTCATGCTGGTGTTGGGTGAGACGGATCAGGACGGGGTGATGTGGATCGCCGAGCGTGTACGGCAGATGGTGGCCGATCTGAAGGTGCCGCACTACGCAACCGGCAGCAAGTTCGTGACCATCAGTTGCGGCGTGGTGTCAGTCCTTCCGGGCGACAGGGTGTCGCTGGAGATGTTGCTGCAGTCAGCAGATGCTGCGCTCTATCAGGCCAAGCGCGCGGGCCGCGACAGGGTCGTCGCGGGGGAATACGGCAAGTTTTAACGGGTGTGGTCGGCCCAGTTGTTGGGCGTTTCGAACAGGCGCACGCGCTCCAGTTGCAAATGGTTGCCATAGGTGTCCTGATACGCGCCGTCCAGCAGTTCGAACGCCACGCGCGCCAGGTTCTCCGCCGTCGGCACCACGTCCAGCACCACTGTCTTGTGTCCCGGCATCGTGTTCAGGAATTCCAGCACCGTTTTGTCGTTGCGATACACGATGAAGGCGTGATCCCACACATCCACCACGCGCTCCTTCGCAATGCGCTTCACATCCGAGAAATCCATCACCATGCCTTGCTCGGACACCCCCTCGGTCTCCACCACCTCGCCGGACAAAGTGATCTCTATCGCATAGCGGTGGCCATGCAGGTGTTTGCACTGGCTGTTGTGGTTGGGGATGCGGTGACCGGCGTCGAATTCCAGTCTGCGGGTGATCTGCATGGTGCGTGCCTTTCTGAAAGTGGCGCGGATTATAGCTTGAAGGCGCGCACTGCATCCTTGAATGCTGCCAATCCTTCGCTTTCGGCTTCACCGCCGTAGCGCAGCGAGGCATACCGGGCGGCGATGTCGTGGAAGTCCTCCGCCAGGTCGGGATGTATGGCGGCGATACGGTTCGCATAATCCATCGGGCCTTCATGCGGTTCGCGCGGTAATCCCGCATGCCTTTCCAATTTGCGGCAGGCTCGCAGCCAGAGTAGCTGCACCGGATCGGTCTGGCGAACGACCAGTCGCCGCAACATCAGTAGCGTGAATATCCCGACCAAAATGAAGATGCCTGCCAGCATGTTGAGTGCCATCTTCTGCCAGCTGACGTCTTCCATGCCGAGACGGGTGAGGAAGGCGAACTGGGTCTCTTCGTTGTAACCCAGCACCCACTGGTTCCAGCGGTTGGTCATGGCATCCAGGTTGAAGCGAAGTTCGCGCAGCCAGGGCGGAGGATCGCGCAACATGAAGGGCAGGATGGCGGTGTCGCCGACGGCGGCGAACAGGCCACTCTCGATGCGTGCCGGGGCGATGGTGGCGGTGGGGTCATAGCGTATCCAGCCGTGCTCGCCCAGCCACACTTCCGCCCAGGCATGCGCATCCGACTGGCGCAGGATGTAGTAATCGCCGAGCGCGTTGTATTCGCCGCCTTGGTAGCCGGTGACCACGCGCGCCGGCACACCGGCGGCACGCAACAGGAACACGAAAGCGCCGGCATAGTGTTCGCAGAACCCCTGTCTGGTCTGGAACAGGAATTGGTCTATGCCGTTCACGCCCAACAGCGGTGGCTCCAGCGTATAGACGTAGCCGCCCTGATTGAAGTGCTGCAAGATTTCGCGCGCGATGGCTGCGTCATCGCGTGGATGCTGTTGGCGCCAGCCCGCGGCCAGTTGCCGTGCTTGCGGATTCAAACCGCGCGGCAGGGCGAGCGCGCGCTGCAACTGCCGCGGCAGTTCATCCGGGTTGGCGCGGTAACTGAGGAAGGAATCGGCGTGGTAGCGCAGGCGCGCGTTCACGTTCTTGTCGTTCAGTAACTGGAAGTCCGGCGTCAGGATGTGGGGAATGGAGAGTTTGTCCGGCATGTCGAGCGCGAACAGCCAGCGCTTGTTGTGCGGTTCCAGCGTGACGGTGTAGCCCAGCGGATCGCCAGCTTCCTGCAGTCCTCTCTTGAGTGTGGTGGCATTGTGTCCGCGCCTCCACGTCGTGCCGTCGAATTCCCACAACACCGGACCGCGCCAGTACATCTTGTCCCGCGACGGGACGATACCGTCGAAGCTGACGCGGAATGCCACTGCATCGTTCAGCGAGAGGTTACTCACGCTGCCCGGCGACATGGTGTCGGACAGGCCGCTGCTGGCGTAGGCATCCTGCGGCAACCCCCATAGCGGTCCCTGCACGCGCGGGAACAGTACGAACAGGATCAGCGACAGCGGGATGGCTTGCAGCAACAGCATGCTGCCGATGCGTAAGCGTGGCTTGAAGGCAAGTGCACCGGTGTGCATATGCACCCAGGTGGCAAGGATGACCAGCAGGGTCGCCAGCATGAACAGCGCGGTGGGGATGCTCTGCGAGTAGAAGAAGTTGGTGATGATGATGAAGCACGACAGATAGATCACGATGGTCGCGTCGCGCACCGCTTTCAGCTCCAGCAGCTTCAATGCGGAGAGCAGGATGAGCAGGGTGACGCCGACCTCGCGCCCGAACAGGGAGCGGAAGCTGATTGCGATGGCGGCCACGCTCAGCATGGTGATGCCCAGCAACAGCCAGCGCGGCGGCAGCGTCTTGCCGCTGCGCGCGAGCCAGGTGCGCCACAACAGCAGCGCGCCGCATTCCGCAATCACCCACGGCGGCAGATGGTCGGCATGCGGGGCGCTCACCAGCAGGATGCAGGCGACCAAGCCATAGGTGAGTTGGGCGGAGAGCTTCATGTTGCAGGCATCCCGAACAACGCAAGTCTGCGCAGGCATTCCGCGCGATGTGACGGGCCGTGCTGCGGCAGTACTTCGCCATCCGGCAGACGCAGGCCGTACTGCAGGCCCTGTGCATCCGCATCCAGTACCCAGCGGGTGAGCAGCTCCAGTTTGCGTTCCTGTGCGATGTCCGGCAGCTGCGACCAGTCCAGCCATAACTGTTGGCCTTGCTGTGCCGAGAACTCCTTCACCTGCAGTCCCTGTTCGCGCGCCAGTGCCTTCCATGCGATGCGCGGCATGGCATCGCCCGGCACGTAGTTACGCAGGCCGGCGAAGTCGTCGTCGCCGCGTATCGTGGTCTTGCCGTTGCCGTCCGGTGCGGCGGCGACAGGCAGCGCTTGCGGCGGGGCTGGTCTGGGGTAGACCAGCGCGCCCACGTCGAAATGGATATAGCTCCAGGCATTGAACAGGCCGAGCGGGAAACGGGTGTAGAGCGTTAGTCGGCCGCTGTCCAGCCAGCCGCGCTGTGTCGCGGGCAGTGCCAGTTCGACCGGCGAGGAGAGTTGCGGCGGCAGGTCGAACACGGTCTCGTGTCCGTCGTCGTCGTGCAGTTGTATCTGGTGTCGCGGCTGCGAACCGGGATTGTTGAAGTGAAAGACGAAGCGCGCCTGCTCGCCGGCGAACACGGGTTCCACATAACCGGCATGGACTTCCAGTTGCGCCATGTTGCGGAAGGCGTACAGCATGGACAGGCCGCCGGTGGTGGCGAGCAGGAAGGTGAGCACATAACCCAGGCTGAGGTTGTAGTTGATGTCGCCCAGCAGCATCAGGATCAGTACGAAGGCGAAAGCGAAGAACTGACGCGTGGGCAGGATGTAGATGCGGCGCTGGTTGAGTTGCACCGTGCCGGTCTCCACCGTACGGCGGAAGGCCCAGTCACGGAACTTCTTCTGGAACCTGCCGCGGAAGTCTGGCAACTTCATCGCGCTTCCTTAAGGGATGGCGACCGCCTCGATCAATTCGCGCGCCAGCTTCTCGCCATCCGAGGCTTGCGTGTCGTGCACGCTCTGCAAGCGGTGGCTGGCGACGCCGGGCAGCACGGCCTGCACGTCTTCCGGGATGACGGCGTCGCGGCTGTCCAGTAGTGCCCAGGCGCGGGCGGCCGCCAGCAGTGACAGGCCGGCGCGCGGCGACAGGCCGTGCACGAAACGCGCGGATTCACGGGTGTGGCGCAGGATGGCCTGCACGTAATCGAGCAGGGCGGGCGAGACGAACACCTTGCGCACCTGCTCCTGCAAGGCGAACAGTTCCGAGGTCTGCATCTGCGGCTGCAGTCCGGCGATCAGGTCGCGCCTGTCCACACCGGACAGCAGGCCGAGCTCGGCGGTGGCGTCCGGATAACCGAGCTGGATGCGCATCATGAAACGGTCCAGTTGCGATTCGGGCAGCGGGAAGGTGCCGATCTGATTGGTCGGGTTTTGCGTGGCGATCACGAAGAACGGCGAAGGCAGCGGGCGCGTCTCGCCCTCGCTGGTGACCTGGTGTTCTTCCATGGCTTCCAGCAGTGCGCTCTGCGTCTTGGGCGTGGCGCGGTTCACCTCGTCGGCGAGGATCATCTGCGAAAAGATCGGCCCCGCGTGGAACTTGAACTCGCCGCTCTCGCGCTGGTAGATGGACACGCCGAGGATATCGGCCGGCAGCATGTCACTGGTGAACTGGATGCGCTGGAACTGCAGGCCCAGCGTGCGCGACAGCACATGCGCCAGGGTGGTCTTGCCCACGCCGGGCAAGTCCTCGATCAGCAGATGGCCGCGCGCCAGCAGGCAAGTCAGTGCCAGGCGGATCTGCTGCGGTTTGCCGAGGATGACCTGCTCGGTCTGGGCGATGACGTTCTTCAGGGTATCGGTCATGGCGGCTCCTCAGGAAGGCAGCACCGCCGCCACGACCTTGCGGTCCTCGGCGACGAGGATGTTGTAGGTACGGCAGGCGGCCGGGGTGTCCATGAATTCCACGGCGATGCCGGCCTGCATCAGTTTCTGGTACAGCTGCGGATGGGCGAACTGTTGCTGTTTGCCGGTGCCCAGCAGCAGCACTTCCGGCTGCATCTCGATGAAATAGTCGAAGTGTCCGGTGGTCAGGCTGGCGAAATCGGTGGCCGGCCAGTCGCTAAGCACGGCGCCGGCGGTGACGACCACCGCCTGTTCGTAGCGCCGGTCGTTGACGGTGACGTAGCCGTCGCCGTGGCCGGTGAAGGTTTTCAGGTGGGAGACTTTCTCGAGGTGCAGGGCCAATCTTCTCTCCAATCGTTTGCCGCGGCAGGGCTGGCACAGGTAAAATCCCGGCCCTTGCGGAAATTGCGGGTTTGCACCGGATTCTACCATCGGCAGCAGCTCCCGTTTCCGGGTCCATTTGAGTGAACGATCGTGAAACCCTTACTGAAGTCGTCCAAACTTTCCAACGTCTGCTATGACATCCGCGGCCCCGTGATGGAGCGCGCCAAGCTGATGGAGGAAGAAGGCCAGCGCATCATCAAACTGAATATCGGCAACCTCGCGCCGTTCGGCTTCGAAGCGCCGGAAGAGATCCAGCAGGACGTGATCCTGAACCTGCCGAACTCGTCCGGCTATTCCGATTCCAAGGGCATGTTCGCGGCGCGCAAGGCGATCATGCACTACTGCCAGTCGAAGAAGATCAAGGGCGTAGGACTGGATGACATCTACATCGGCAACGGCGCATCCGAACTGATCGTGATGGCGATGCAGGGGCTGCTCAACACCGGCGACGAAGTGCTGGTGCCGGCCCCCGATTATCCTTTGTGGACGGCGGCGGTGACGCTGGCGGGCGGCTCGCCGCGCCACTATCTGTGCGACGAGTCCAAGGACTGGAACCCGGACCTGAAGGACATGCGCAGCAAGATCACCGAGAACACGCGTGCCATCGTCATCATCAATCCGAACAACCCGACCGGCGCGCTGTACTCCGACGACATCCTGAAGGAGATCATCCAGATCGCGCGCGAACATCAGTTGGTGATCTTCGCCGACGAGATCTACGACAAGATGCTGTACGACGGCGCCAAGCACACTTCCATCGCCTCGCTGGCGGACGACATTCTGTTCGTTACGCTGAACGGCCTGTCCAAGAACTATCGGGCCTGCGGCTATCGCTCGGGCTGGATGGTGATCTCTGGTGAGAAGAAACACGCGCAGGATTACATCAACGGCCTGACCATACTCGCGTCGATGCGCCTGTGTTCCAACGTGCCGGGCCAGTTTGCGATCCAGACCGCGCTGGGTGGATACCAGAGCATTCACGATCTGGTGGCGCCGAGCGGGCGTCTTGCCAAGCAGCGCGACCTCGCTTACGAAATGCTGACCGCCATACCCGGCGTGAGCTGCGTCAAACCCAAGGCCGGCCTGTATCTGTTCCCGCGTTTCGATCCCAAGATATATCCGATCGAGAACGACCAGCAGTTCATCCTTGAACTGCTGGAAGAGGAACGTGTGCTGGTGGTGCAGGGCACCGGTTTCAACTGGCCGACCCCGGACCACATGCGCATCGTATTCCTGCCCAATGCAGACGACCTGCGCGACGCATTCAATCGTCTGGCGCGCTTCCTCGAGAACTATCGTAAACGTCACGGCACCAACTAAGAGAAAGAGAACCATGAGCATCAAGCCAATCAATGTAGGTCTTCTGGGTATCGGCACGGTCGGCGGCGGCACCTTCACCGTGCTGCAGCGCAACGCGGAAGAGATCACCCGCCGTGCCGGTCGTCCCATCCGCATCACCATGGTGGCGGATCGTAATCTGGATCTGGCGCGGAAGATCACCGAAGGCGCATGCCGTGTGACTGATGACGCTTTTGCGGTAGTGAGCGATCCGGATGTGGATATCGTGGTCGAACTGATCGGCGGCTATGGTGTGGCGAAAGAGTTGGTGATGAAGGCTATCGCCAACGGCAAGCATGTGGTCACCGCCAACAAGGCGCTACTGGCCGTACACGGCAACGAGATCTTCGAGGCAGCGCAGGAACAGGGCGTGATGGTCGCGTTCGAAGCCGCTATCGCCGGCGGCATCCCCATCGTCAAGGCGGTACGCGAAGGCCTGACCGCGAACCGTATCGAGTGGGTGGCGGGCATCATCAACGGCACCACCAACTTCATCCTGTCCGAGATGCGTGACAAGGGGCTGGCTTTCGATGTCGTGCTGAAAGAAGCGCAACGTCTGGGTTATGCCGAAGCCGACCCGACCTTCGACATCGAAGGCGTGGATGCCGCACACAAGATCACGCTGCTGTCTTCGCTGGCTTTCGGTATCCCGGTACAGTTCGACAAGGCCTATATCGAAGGCATTTCCAAACTGGACGCCATCGACATCCAGTACGCTGAACAACTCGGCTACCGCATCAAGCTGCTGGGTATCAGCAAGCGTACGGAAGAGGGCGTCGAGCTGCGCGTGCACCCGACCCTGATCCCGGCCAAGCGCCTGATCGCCAATGTGGAAGGCGCGATGAACGCCGTGCTGGTGCAGGGCGACGCCGTCGGCCCCACGCTGTACTACGGCAAGGGCGCTGGCGCAGAACCGACCGCGAGCGCGGTGATCGCCGACCTGGTGGACGTGACACGCATGCATACCGCAGACCCGGAGAACCGAGTGCCGCATCTGGCCTTCCAGCCGAATGCGATGTCCGACCTGGCTATCCTGCCGATGGATGAAGTGCAGACCAGCTATTACCTGCGCCTGCGCGTGCAGGACAAGCCGGGCGTGCTGGCCGACATCACGCGCATCCTTGCCGGAGAGCAGATCTCTATCGGTGCCGTGATCCAGAAGGAGCCGGGCGAGGGCGAGCCACAGGCCGATCTGATCATGCTGACGCACCAGACGCGCGAGAAGCGCATCAATGCCGCGTTGGCGAAGATCGAAGCACTGGACGTAGTCGCCGGCAAGGTGACCAAGCTGCGCATGGAAGAATTGGGTAAATAATAGATGGCAAAGGCCGCAGTCATGACTTCTGAAAAGTTCCTGCAACTTTTGCAGGCGCATACGGAGTCTTTTGCGGCTGCTGTTGCGACAGATGAAGGCGACTGGATCATTAAGGGGTTTATTGATGTCTATCGGCGCATCTATACGATCTCGGTCGATACCAAGATCGTGTCCAAAGTGCTGGAGTTGCTGTTGTTCCCTATGTTTGTGGAATTCGCCAAACAGCACAAACTGGAGATTGAATTATCTCCGCAACAGAACTTCTATCCCGACCTGACTTTCATCGATAAGAAAACGGGGAACAAATTCGCGGTCGATGTGAAGAGCACCTACAGGATGGATGCCGAGAATGTGAACGGCATGACGCTGGGGGCATTCACCGGATATTTCCGCAATCGTGATAAAAAGAAAAATATTCTGTATCCCTACGGCGAATATCAGGGGCATTTCGTGCTGGGCGTCATCTACTCCAAGGCCAATGGCGTCATCGACGAGAGAAAACAGTACGAACTGAAAGACATCAAGAATATTCCTTCAGTCATCAGGGACTTTGAGTTTTTTGCGCAGCCCAAGTACCGCATAGCTGCGGACAGGCCTGGGAGCGGCAATACCAAGAATATCGGCTCGGCGACCAAGGTCGCGCAACTGGTCAATGGCAATGGTCGCTTTGCCAAACTCGGCGAGGCGGTCTATGACGATTACTGGATGTATTACCTGACCAAGGACATGGCAAAAGCGCTGGACATTGAGCGCCCCTATATCAACCTGAAAACCTATCTGGAATATAAGCAGCGCGGCATGGATACCTTGCGCAAGTATGCGAAGGAAATCACTGCGTTTGAGGGTGGTGCAAAAGAGGCAGAGGAAGAATGAGGGCTACTCCACTCGTGCCTCCGATCAAATGTCAGGGCATCAAAACCAAACTGGTGGGTGATATTGCCGATCTGGCAGGTGAGCTGCCAAACGGCAGATGGATAGAGCCGTTCTGTGGTTCCGGGGTGGTGGCCTTGAGTCTGCAACCCAAGCGTGCTCTGTTGTGCGACACGAATGTTCACATCATCCGGCTCTATCAGGAGATACAGGCGCATAAACTGGATGCGCATTCCGTGCGGCAGTATCTGGTTGAGCATGGCGACAAATTGCGCACCATAGGGGAAGACTATTTCTATGAAGTGCGCGAGCGTTTCAACCAGTCGCCCAATTCCCTGGATTTCCTGTTTCTTAACCGCTCCTGCTTCAATGGCGTGATGCGCTTCAATCGTTCCGGGAAATTCAATGTGCCGTTCTGCCGTAAGCCGGAGCGGTTCGCGCCTGCTTATGTCACCAAGATCGTCAATCAGGTGCTGGCGGTTGCCAAGGTGTTGTCAGTGTCGGATTGGGAATTTCGCGTTGCCGATTTCAAGCAGGCGCTGGCTTGTGCCGGGGCGGATGATTTTGTCTATGCCGACCCCCCCTATGCAGGGCGGCATACCGACTATTTCAACGGCTGGTCGGAACAGGACGAGATTGATTTGGCCGACACCCTGGCCGGGCTTCCGTGCCGTTTCATCCTGTCTACCTGGCATAGCAACCAGTTTAGAACCAACCAGCTTATCGAGCAGAACTGGTCTGCCGGGGATTTCCATGTTTTTACCAAGGCCCATTATTATCATGTCGGTGCTGCAGAGGAATTACGCCATCCCATGCTGGAAGCATTGATTACCAATTTTGGCCATGAGCGTACTGATGCCGTACGCGAAGGCCAGCAACAATTCCTGTTTGTCGAGCAGCCTCGCGCTCAATACATTTCGTAAAGGTAGGTCATGAAATACATCTCCACTCGCGGCAACGCACCTGCAAAAACATTCACCGAGATCCTGCTGGGCGGCCTCGCGCCGGACGGTGGTCTGTATCTGCCGGAGCAGTACCCGCAGGTGACGCGCGAAGAGCTGGATACATGGCGCAATCTTTCTTATGCAGACTTGGCATTCGCCGTGTTGTCCAAGTTCGCGACCGACATCCCCGCTGCCGACCTGAAGGCTATCGTCAGCAAGACCTACACCGCCGAGGTGTACAGCAACGGCCGTCCGGACAGCGATGCCACGCAGATCACACCGCTGCGCAAGCTGAGCGAGGGTGTATTCATCCAGGAGCTGTCCAACGGCCCGACGTTGGCGTTCAAGGATATGGCGATGCAGTTGTTGGGCAACCTGTTCGAATACGCGCTTGCCAAGCAGAACGAAGAGTTGAACATCCTCGGTGCGACTTCAGGCGACACCGGCTCCGCAGCTGAATATGCGATGCGCGGCAAGCGCGGCATCCGCGTGTTCATGCTGTCGCCGAACGGCAAGATGAGCGCGTTCCAGCGTGCCCAGATGTACTCGCTGCAGGATCCCAACATCCACAACATCGCCATCAACGGCATGTTCGACGATGCGCAGGACTTGGTGAAGGCGGTGTCCAACGACCACGCCTACAAGGCCGCGCACAAGATCGGTACGGTCAACTCCATCAACTGGGGGCGTGTGTCGGCGCAGATCGTGTACTACTTCAAGGGTTACTTCGCGGCGACCAAGAACAACGACGAGCAGGTCGCGTTCTCGGTACCGTCCGGTAACTTCGGCAACATCTGCGCCGGCCACATCGCGCGCATGATGGGCCTGCCCATCGGCCAGCTGATCCTGGCCACCAACGAGAACGACGTGCTGGACGAGTTCTTTCGCACCGGCGTCTATCGCCCGCGCGGCACGGCACATACCTACGAGACCAGCAGCCCGTCGATGGACATCAGCAAGGCGTCCAACTTCGAACGTTTCGTGTTCGACCTGGTCGGTCGCGACGGCGCCAAGGTGCGCGAGTTCTGGAGCAAGGTGGATGCGGGTGCGACGCCCGATGCGCCAGCGTTCGACATCAAGCACACCCCGTATTGGGATGCGTTGCCGAAGTTCAGTTTTTCCTCCGGCAAGAGCACGCATCAGGACCGCTTGAAGACCATCCGCGAGATTTGGCAGGAATATGGCGTGATGATCGATACGCACACCGCCGATGGCTTGAAAGTTGGTCTGGAACAGCGCCGCCCCAGCCTGCCGCTGATCTGTCTGGAGACCGCCTTGCCTGCCAAGTTCGCCGAGACCATCCAGGAAGCGCTGGGGCGCGAGCCGGAGCGTCCGGCGTCCACGGTCGGTCTGGAAGACCTGCCGCAACGCGTCGAAGTGATGGATGCGGACGTGGTGAAGCTAAAGGCGTTCATTTCCGCACACATCGCAAACTGATCCCTGTACCGGCAGAGGCATGAACAACCTCATCCTGCTCATCCTTTGCTTCGTCGCTGGCATGCTGCTGCGTCACTTGCGGCGCATGCCGGACAATGCACCGGCCACGCTCAATAGCTTCATCATCCACGTTTCGCTGCCGGCGCTGACGCTGCTTTACATTCACGAGATACAACTGTCCGGCGATGTGGTGCTGACGGCGCTGATGGCCTGGATCGTGTTCGGACTGTCGGCGCTGTTCTTCTGGTCGGTGGGGCGCTGGCTGCAGCTGCCGCGCAAGACGACGGGAACGTTGATCGTGGTAGGGGGGCTGGGCAACACCTCCTTCTTCGGTCTGCCCATGGTCGATGCCTTCTATGGCAAGGAGGGGCTGGCGACCGCCATCGTGGCGGATCAGTTGGGTTCCTTCTTCGCGCTGTCGGTACTGGGTATCACCGTTGCGGGCATCTACTCTTCGGGGCGGCCGACTGCGGTGCAGATCGTGAAGCGCATCGCGATGTTCCCGCCATTTATCTCGCTGGTACTGGCCTTTTTGCTGATCCCGGTCGAATACGCGGACTGGTTCACGGTGCTGTTGAAACGATTGGGCGACACACTGGCGCCGCTGGCGCTGTTGTCAGTCGGTTTGCAGTTGCGTCTCGGACATGTCGCGGAACATAAGCGCAACTTGGCGTTGGGCCTGGGCTTCAAGCTCGTGCTGGCGCCGCTGGCGATCTATCTGCTCTATGTGCAGCTGCTGGGTGCGCACGGTCAGGCGATACAGGTCACGTTGTTCGAAGCGGCCATGCCGTCCATGATCACGGCTGCTATCGTGGCCAGCGAACATGATCTCGATCCGCCGCTGGCGAACCTGATGGTGGCAGTCGGCCTGATCCTGTCTTTCTTCACGCTCAGTGCGTGGTGGTATCTGTGGAGCGGCGTATGAGTATCTGGAATGAGCGCTATGCCGGTGAGGAATATTTTTACGGAATCGAACCGAATGCCTTTCTGCTCTCTCAGTCGGAAAGACTGAAACCGGGCATGACATGCCTCGCTGTTGCGGATGGCGAAGGACGCAACGGGGTGTGGCTGGCGGAGCAGGGGCTGGATGTGCTGTCGCTGGATGCTTCGCCTGTTGCGCAGGACAAGGCAAAACGGCTGGCGCAGAATCGCAGTGTCACGATGCGGTTCGAACAGGCCGACCTGCTGGAATGGCGCAGCGACGAACGTTTCGATGTGATCGCGGCCATCTTTATCCAGTTCGTCGGCCCAGAACAACGTTCGCTCCAGTTCGAGAATCTGAAACGCCACCTGAAACCCGGCGGACTATTGCTACTGCAGGGCTATACGCCGCGCCAACTGGAGTACAAGACCGGTGGACCGTCGCAGGCGGAGAATCTTTACACAGAAGCCATGCTGCGCGAGCTATGTGCCGATCTGGAGATCCTGCATCTGAGTGAGCATGACAGCGTCATCCTTGAGGGGGCAGGGCACAACGGCATGTCTGCATTGATCGATCTGGTGGCAAGAGCCGGATAGCCAAGCCAGGCATCACTCGAGGATGGTGATGCGGTTCCGCCCTTCTTTTTTCGAGGTGTAAAGTGCTTTGTCGGCACGCGCGATCAAGTCCTGCAACTCCTCGCCCTTCTTTCTGGCGGAAATGCCGATGGAGATGGTGATGCCTTCGATGCTTTCATGCGAATCCAGGCGGCGGATCTTGCCACGCTCGATAGCCTGACGGATGTGTTCCGCCACGGCGAAAGCACCGTCCACTCTGGTGTTCGGCAGCAGGATGGCAAATTCCTCGCCCCCCAAACGCCCGACGATATCCTGTCCCTGTATCTTGATGCGAAGCGTGTGTGCGATGGCGGCCAGTACCTTGTCGCCGAGCAGGTGGCCATAGCTGTCATTGATATGTTTGAAATGGTCGACATCCAGCATCAACAGGCAGTGGCCTTTGCTGTTCTCAAATGCAGGGTCGGTAAAGATGGCTTCAGATTGCGCTTCAAATCCGCGACGATTCAGAACGCCCGTCAGCGGGTCGGTCAGGGCAGCGCCCTTGAGTATCTCCATCTCCTTGTTAAGCCGTTCCACTTCCCGATGGCTGGCTTCAAGTTCCTCATGCATCTGTTGCATCGAGCTGTGCATCTTGTCGGTGTCTTTGGAGATGTCTTTCACCAGCAGGTCGAGCTCGGCGACGCTGACGTCGTCTTTCAAGCGCTCGCCGAAGTCGTGCAAGGTATTGCCGTACTGAGTGGTTTGCTGGTCCGCATCGGCCGTGAGCTGATTGAGTTTCCCCAGCAATTGCTTGAGATCCTCGCGCAAGGTCAGTTGTACACGTGAGCCGCATTCGGAAACATGCTCCGAATACAGTTGTTCTATCTGTTCGTCGTTCAGTTTGAGATGCGAACGCAGAAGTTCATCCATGGCAGTGGAGAGCGCCTGATTGATGCCCGAAATGTATTCATACCAGACCGCAAAGCTCATGGGGTTGAGCGAGGCGGGATGGGGGGACAGTTTTTGCAACGCGATGCGTGCGATCTCAGCGCTTGCATTGCGTTCATGCGGGTACTTCATGCAGTTCTCCTGATGATCTGGTCTTGTGTTGCATGCGAGTTGGCACTCGGCGATACGTGCGGAGATTATATGTTAGTGCAGCTCGCATATGCGATTTACATGGGCATCTTTCCAGCCTGTCTGGTTACCGGCTCAAGCATGAAGCGATTACAGACAGTATTCGAATATGGATTACTGCCGTGCCCGGCAAGTGCAGAGCAGTGTGCTCTCACGATAAAACTGAAATACTGAATCTTGTTGAGATGCACCTGCATCGAAGATACAATCCCGCAAAGTCTAGACTCAAGTGTGGGTATTGCGATATGTATCAGTCGAAGCGCGTCAGAATCATACTCGGCACATTGCTGGCTGCCTCTTTGGCAGCATGTGCTCCCCACGCAACAACTACTCCGCTTCCCGATCAGAGCGCGCCTCAACCTGTCGGCAAAACCATTCCCCAAATTCCCATGCGGGTTCTGATCAAGTTCCTGAACCCCGAATCGGATAATCCGCATATCAGTAGTGCCATCGCGGCAAGCTGTCATTGCCTGCCGCTCTTCCTGCGTAAGGATCGTGCTGATGTCCTGATCTACCAGGTTACATTGCCGCAAAACCTGACTTTTGAGGACTTTGAAAAATCCATGCGCCAGCAAGCTGTTTCGCTCCAGATCGAATTCGTCGAGCAAGACAGCATCATGCAAACCCAGTAGTCGCTACACATAAATCCTTGGGAATAATCCCTTGATAATAATAAGCATTGCCTTTGAGGCAATGCAGGAGGAAGGATAGTAGTTTTTTCCAAATCAAGAATCCAAGGGGAAGTATTCATGAAACAAAGTACCTGCCGTACCTTAGTCGCCGCACTCTTCGTTACATTGACGTGCAGCGCCATGCCCGCTCTTGCCGCCGGTGGTGGTAAGGCAAGTTATGTCACGCCAACCACAACGGCGCGTATCAGCGACCGGCTGATCGTCAAATTCAAAGCCAATAATCTCTCTCCGGGGTTGAACGTGGCAGAAATCCACGCTCAATTGAGTCAGCCGCTGACGGTACAGACCATGTCCCAATTGCAGGCTGCCGCAGGTGCCGGTCTGACAGAGTTGCAAGCGACTCAGAATGGGGCACACATTCTTGCCGTGGCAGGGCAACCCAATCGACAAACACTCAATGCCGCGATTGCAGGCATCCGTAGCCTGAAGAATATCGAGTATGTGGAAGAGGATTACATCCTGACGGAACAGGCAGTTCCGAACGATACTTATTACACAAGCGCTATTTCGGGCGGTGTCACCTATCCGGGCTTGTGGGGCATGTGGCCGGTAACGACCGTGGCTTCACCGGCGCCGGGAAGCACGGGTAGTTACGGTGCGGACTTTGAAACGGCATGGGCCAGCAGCACAGGTACAGGGGTGGTGGTAGCGGTGATCGATACCGGCATTACTGCAAATCTGGACATCGTGGGGCCGGGAGCGGCTGTTGCTGCAGGGGTGGGCAGCAATCTGATTTCCAGCGGATATGACTTTATTACCGATTGCCGGACACGTGCGTCATGCCCGGCAGCGACGGCTGACTTAGCCGCGGTGGTGGCTGCATCTCCCGATGCAACGGATCTGGGCAACTGGATAACGGCGCAAGACAAGATCGATAATCCGAACTGGTCCACCGCGACTGTTGCGGACAGCAATTGGCACGGCACCCATGTGGCGGGCACGATCGCCGCGCTTGGCAACAACAATAAGGGGGTGATCGGCGGTGCTTACAACGCCAAGATTCTGCCAGTCCGCGCTTTGGGTAAAGGCGGTGGTGTTGTATCCGATATTTCGAACGCAATACTGTGGGCGGCCGGAGTGCATTCAACCATCGCCAATCCCAATCCAGCCAAGGTTATCAATATGAGTCTGGGCGGAGCTGGAGCATGCTCGATAACGATGCAAAACGCGATCAACTTGGCAGTGGCAGCAGGCGCAGTGGTGGTGGTGGCCGCAGGCAACTCCAATGCTGATGTTGCCAACTATATGCCTGCAAACTGTACCAATGTGATCTCCGTCGGGGCGATAGCGCGAGACGGAACGCGCGCAGCGTATAGCAACTTCAGTTCTCCAGCCAGCAATACCATCAATCCGGTCAACCTCACCTTGGCCGCCCAGGGCGGTGATCAGGTGCTTGCTGCGACTTACGACCCGGGTATTCTTTCGACGATCGATTCCGGGCTGACAGTATCGGCTGGAACCGTCTATAACTGGAAACAGGGTACCAGCATGGCAACGCCGCATGTGGCAGCAGCAGCGGCATTGATGCTTTCCAGGAACCCAAATCTGACCCCGGCGCAGATCAAGACGGTCCTCTCGTCGACTTCTTCCCTGACTGCATTTCCATCCTTTGTGGCAGGCCAGGCTACTTGGGATTGTTCGCTGAATCAGAATTGCGGCGCAGGCATTCTGAACGCCAATCTTGCACTGCAAAACAGCACCCCGACAGTAACTGCAGCGGCTGCTACATCCGACTTCGGTTCCATCATGACCAATGGAAATGCCAGCCGGACGATCACGCTGACCAACGGCTGGATGTTTCCCGCGCAAGCTGGGACGGCATCGATCACCGGAACGAATGCTTCGCTGTTCAGCATCAGCAGCGACACTTGTAGCGGGTTCTCCATTGCCGCAGGAGGTACCTGCCAAATCAGTGTGAGCTATGCACCGACAGCAATGGGCGCGCATGTCGCCAGCTTGGCGGTGCCGTTCAGCGACGCGACTTCCTCCACTTTGGTCAGCTTGAACGGGACTTCATTGGTAACGCTGACGACATCGGACGTGACAGCTCCTTCGGTCACGCTTGGCAATTCAACCTCTGTCACGCTTAGCTACACCAATCCCAATGCCGGCACAGTCGGGATCGGCGCGATCAGCCTGTCGCAGCCGTCCATCATGGCGGCATCGCTCGACAATTGCAGCAATACAACATTGGCTGGCGGAGCAAGCTGTACGGTAAAAGTGACCATCACTCCGGCTGCAGCAGGTTCATATAGTGGAACTGCCTCGCTCAATCTGTTGGCAGGTGGTGCCGCGACTGTTGCAACGATCTCCGGCAGCGCTGCCGCCGCTCCGTCGAGTGGCGGCGGCGGTTGTTCGGTCATGCCATTCGGTGCACAACCGGATATGTCGTTGCTGTTTGCACTGCTGGCGCTGGCTGCCTACGGACTGGGCCGCAGGGTTACACGTAAGCGGTGAGGCTTGATTACCGTTTGTTGGCAGCGGCCATCGTGCCGCTGCTGGTGGTGTGGTGGGTGCCTCCCTGGGCTGATGTCGTGCTTGGGGAGGGGCTGGCCGCAGCAGCGATTTTCGTCAGTTCAGTCGCTATCCTTGAAGAAGTGATCTTTCGGGGAGCGATCCAATCCTGGCTACTTGCCAGACCCAAGTTTCAGATAAAGCTATCAGGGTTGAGTCGTGCCAACTGGCTGACCAGCACGTTGTTCGTGGTGGCGCACCTGTGGCAGCATCCCGTCCAGCTCGCACCGGGCTATCTTGCCGTATCACTGCTGTTTGGTTATTTCCGTGAGCGATATCGTGGCATCACGGTTCCACTCATCCTGCATGTCCACTACAACCTGATGTTGCTGCTGTTGCCAGCGCTCAGCCATTGAATCGGCAAAGCTGTTGGTTTGCCAAATATCAGGCATGTGAGCGTGCCCACGCCACGATGTTGTTTGCATCCATCGCTCCGGCTTGCCGTGCGACTTCGCGGCCGCCTTTGAACACGGCCAGTGTCGGAATACTGCGGATGTTGAACTGGGCAGCGAGGTGCTGCGCCTGTTCGGTGTCCAACTTCACCACGCGCATCTGCGGTTCCAGCACCTTGGCAGCTTGCGCATAGGCCGGCGCCATCATCTTGCACGGGCCGCACCAGGGTGCCCAGAAATCCACCAGCACCGGCACATCGCTGTTCGAGATATGGCGCATGAAGTTCGCTTCATTGAGCTCGACCGGATGGGCATCGAACAAGGCTTGCTTGCACTTGCCGCATGTGGGCTGGGCCGCCAGCTTGTCGGCGGGGACGCGGTTCACCGCATCGCAATGCGGGCAGACGATATGTTTGGGGTCGCTCATAGTCACTCCGGTAAATTAGTGGATTCTAATATAGTGGCTGTGGCGGCAGATTTCAAGAGGCAGCGAAGTTTCATTTTGCAATGCCGACAAGCAGGAACAATGGCCAGGAAACGGTCAATACTTCTGCTTCGGGCCAGAGGGATTCGATATCTGCAGCAAAAGCTTCGACAGGGTCATAGCCCTTGTCGGCATGGAAGCGGGCGACAGCCGACCAGCTGCGCAGATACCCCAACAGATGGTCGCGAGTCCATTGTTGATGCATGTCGAAAGTCGGGGCCTTGATCCGCGTGTACGGGAAGGGGAGTTCACGGTAGCCGTTCTCGACGTGAACACGTTCGGGCGGCCAGTAATGACCGATACCGCTTTCATAGAACATGTCCAGTAAGCGTTGCACAGCTGGTATGGGGACGGACAGGAAACTGTAGCTCCACACTGCGATGACGCCTCCGGGACGTAGCACCCGCTGTACTTCGGTGTGGAATGCCTGCTGATCGAACCAGTGCAAGGCCTGGGCGACTGTCACCAGGTCGGTCGAGCAGTCAGACAGCCCACTATCCTCGGCTGGGGCGACCCGCGTGCAGATATTCGGCAGGGCCGGAATGGATGACAGTTGCGCAGCGCTGAGGTCCGTGGCCAGTATTCGTTCAAAACGCGATGCCAAGGGGACAGTCGCCTGTCCACTGCCAGCGGCGCAATCCCAGGCCAACTGGTGGTTCGGTACGACGCGGGCAAGCCAATCGAAGAGTGCAGGCGGATAATCCGGACGAAATGCGGCATATGCTGATGCGACTGCCGAGAAATGGTCCGCTGTGCTCATGGCCGGCTACAAGTTGATGCGCATTGACAGGTCGATGGCCTTGACGTCCTTGGTCAACGCGCCGATGGAGATGCGTTCGACGCCGGTGGCCGCGATCAGCGGGATATTCTCGAGCGTGATGCCGCCGGAAGCTTCCAGCTCGGCGCGACCGGCCGCATGTTCCACGGCCAGCTTCATGTCGGCCACGGTGAAGTTATCCAGCAGGATGAGTTTGGCACCGGACAGCAACGCCTCGTCCAGCTCGGCCATGCTTTCCACCTCGATCTGGACGGGGATATGCGGCGGCGTGAGGCGGAAGGCCAGCTCCATCACCTTGCCGATGCCGCCAGCCGCCGCGATGTGGTTCTCCTTGATCAGCGCGCCGTCGAACAGGCCGACACGCTGGTTGTGCCCGCCGCCTACCGTCACCGCGTACTTCTGCGCATGGCGCAGGCCGGGCAGCGTCTTGCGCGTGTCCATGATCTTCGCCTTGTGGCCGCTTGCGGCGTCCACATAACGGCGGGTCAGCGTGGCGACCGCGGACAGGGTTTGCAGGAAGTTCAGCGCCGGACGTTCTGCAGAAAGCAGCGCGCGCGCATCGCCGTATATTTCGCACAATAATTGTCCCGCCTCGGCATGCTCGCCCTCCTTCAGTTGCCACTCGATGCGGCAGGAAGGATCGAGCGTCAGGAAACACTCCTCGAACCACAAGGTGCCGCACAGCACGGCCGCTTCACGCGTGATGACAGTGGCTTTGGCTTTGCTGCCTTCCGGGATCAGTTGCGCAGTCAGGTCGCCACTGCCGATGTCTTCTTCCAGTGCGGCTTTCACATTGGCGCGGATATGCGAGGTGAGACTCATGTTCACTCCTTGTGTGTCGGGCGCGACCGCCACCAAGCGGCCAGGATGCTACCGATGATCGAATGGAAACTGGCCGAGATGGCGGAAGGCACCGGCGCCAGCGCCATCTGCGGGAAGCTGCTGCGCGCCAGCACCGCGCCCAGCCCGGAATTCTGCATGCCTACCTCGATGGAGATGGTGCGCGCCGAGAGTTCGTTCAGGCGCAGCACGCGTGCCAGCATATAGCCCAGTGCGAAACCGCCGGCATGCAACAGGGCTACTGCCGAGAACAACACGCCGGCGGAATTTTTCACCGTCTCCGCGTTGCTGCCGATGATACTGGCGCAGATCAGCGCGATGAAGATCACCGACACCAGCGGCGCGACCGGCAGGATGAATTGCACGCTGCGGTGCGCATAGCGGTTGAGCAGCATGCCGATCACCACCGGCAACAGCACCACCTTCACCGAGCTGTAGAACAGGCTCCATGCATCCACCGGCACATAGGCCCCGGCCAGCCACTTGGTGAGCAGCGGTGTCATCGCCACGGCGGCAAAGGTGGAACACATGGTCATCAGCACCGACAGCGCCACATCCGCCTTGGCGATGAAACTCACCACATTGGAAGCGGTGCCGCCCGGACAGCAGGCGACGAGGATCAGGCCAACCGCCAGTTGCGGATCGAGCTGCAAAGACAAGGCGATGAACCAGCCCAGGAAAGGCATGATGGCGAACTGCGCGAACACACCGACCATCACCTGCTTCGGCATCTGCACCACGCGTTTGAAGTCATCGATGCTCAAGGTAATGCCCATGCCGATCATGATCATCGCCAGTCCCCACACGATCATCTGGCCGCTGAACCAGGTGAACCAGTGCGGAAAGAACAGGGCAAGGCCGCTGCATGACAGCACCCACAGCGGAAAAAGATTGGCGAGCAGATTGAACAGACGGGCCACAGGCTTCAAGGATTAAGGATCGACAAGGGCGCGAAGGCTATCACAGCACACGGGCTCCGGCTCATGAAGGCGCGCGTTCCTCGGCCAGCGCTTTCAGGTAGTTCACGAAATCCGGATCTTCGCCGCCCAGCTGGTCGGCCAGCGCGGTACGGAAATCCTCGCGTAGACACCACTCGCGCATGTAATCCTCCCAGGAGCGCCAGCGTCGCCATTGCTTTGGTGTCATGTCGTCCTCGTACAGCAGCAGGTAGGCACGCTCGAACAGCGAGATCAGCATGCTGAACACGATGTACATGCGCTCCTTCTGGATGTCGTCCAGATCGCCGGTCTTCTCGGTCGAGAACAGGCGCAGGTCGGAATTTTCCAGCGCCACCTTGAGAAAGTCCTGATAGTTGTCCGACAGCAGCTGGTAGACCGCTTCGTCCTCGTTGTCGCGTTCCTTGCGCTGTTCGAAGATGAAGACAAAGATCGCCAGCGGCAGGCCGATCACGGTCACGATATAACTCAGCAATTCCCAGATTTCGAGGTTCATAATAAGAACGTAACCCGCCGCCTGTGCCCGGTCAATAGGCACTTGAATTCGCAGTCGGTCGCCCCATATACCGTTCAATTCGAACTTTCCTGTGGAGAGAAAACCATGCGTTTCGACAAATTCACCACCAAGCTGCAACAAGCACTGTCCGATGCCCAAAGCCTGGCCGTCGGTGCCGACAACCAATTCATCGAGCCGCAACACCTGCTGCTCGCCATGCTCAACGATTCCGATAGCGGGGCAGGCTCGCTGCTGGCCCGTGCAGGCGGCAACGTCAATGCGCTCAAGACCGCACTCAACGAGGCCGTGGATCGCCTGCCCAAGGTGGAAGGTCACGGCGGCGAGGTGCAGGTAGGCCGCGATCTAGGCAACCTGTTCAACCTCACCGACAAGGAGGCACAGAAGCGCGGCGACCAGTTCATCGCCAGCGAGATGTTCCTGCTCGCCGTCACAAACGATAAAGGCGAGTGCGGTCGCCTCTACAAACAGCACGGCATCACCCGCGCCGCGCTGGAGACAGCCATCAATGCCGTGCGCGGCGGCGAGTCGGTCGGATCGCAGGAAGCGGAAGGCCAGCGCGAAGCCCTGAAGAAATTCACCCTCGACCTGACCGAGCGCGCCCGCCAAGGCAAGCTGGATCCCGTCATCGGCCGCGACGACGAGATCCGTCGCGCCATCCAGGTGTTGCAACGCCGTACCAAGAACAACCCGGTACTGATCGGTGAGCCCGGCGTGGGCAAGACCGCCATCGTGGAAGGTCTGGCGCAGCGCATCGTCAACGAAGAAGTACCGGAGACACTCAAGGGCAAGAAGGTGCTGTCGCTGGACATGGCGGCGTTGCTGGCAGGCGCCAAGTATCGCGGCGAGTTCGAGGAGCGCCTGAAGTCCGTGCTCAACGAACTGGCCAAAGACGAGGGCCGCAACATCGTGTTCATCGACGAGATCCACACCATGGTTGGCGCGGGCAAGGCCGAGGGCGCGATGGATGCGGGCAACATGCTCAAGCCTGCGCTGGCGCGCGGCGAGTTGCACTGCATCGGCGCCACCACGCTGGACGAATACCGCAAATACATCGAGAAGGATGCCGCACTGGAGCGCCGTTTCCAGAAAGTGCTGGTGGACGAGCCATCCGTGGAATCCACCATCGCCATCCTGCGCGGCCTGCAGGAGAAATACGAGCTGCACCACGGCGTGGATATCACCGACCCGGCCATCGTCGCGGCAGCCGAGTTGTCGCACCGTTACATCACCGACCGCTTCCTGCCGGACAAGGCCATCGACCTGATCGATGAGGCCGCCGCGCGCATCAAGATGGAGATCGACTCCAAGCCGGAAGTCATGGACAAGCTGGACCGTCGCCTGATCCAGTTGAAGATCGAACGCGAAGCGGTGAAGAAGGAGAAAGACGAAGCCTCGCAGAAGCGCTTCGCCCTGATCGAAGACGAGATCGCCAAGCTGTCGCGCGAATATGCCGACCTGGAAGAAGTGTGGAAAGCAGAGAAGGGCGCAGCACAGGGCACGGCGCATGTGAAGGAAGAGATCGACCAGGTGAAGGCCGAGATCAACCGCCTGCAACGCGAAGGCAAACTGGAGAAAGTGGCCGAGCTGCAATACGGCAAGCTGCCGCAGCTGGAAGCAAAATTGAAAGAAGCCGCGCAGCGCGAAGCCGAGGGCGGCGAGCAGAAGAACAAGCTGCTGCGCACGCAGGTCGGCGCGGAAGAGATCGCCGAAGTGGTGAGCCGTGCGACCGGCATCCCCGTGTCCAAGATGATGCAGGGCGAGCGCGACAAGCTGCTGCACATGGAAGAGAAGATGCACGAACGCGTGGTGGGGCAGGACGAGGCCGTGCGCCTAGTGTCTGATGCCATCCGTCGTTCACGCTCCGGTTTGAGTGATCCGAACCGTCCTTATGGTTCCTTCCTGTTCCTCGGCCCGACCGGTGTGGGCAAGACCGAACTGTGCAAGACGCTGGCGACTTTCCTGTTCGATTCGGAAGAGCACATCATCCGCATCGACATGAGCGAGTTCATGGAGAAGCATTCCGTCGCACGCCTGATCGGTGCACCGCCGGGATACGTGGGCTATGAAGAAGGTGGTTACCTGACCGAAGCCGTACGTCGCAAACCCTATTCCGTGATCCTGCTCGACGAAGTGGAGAAGGCGCACCCGGACGTGTTCAATGTCCTGCTGCAAGTGCTGGACGACGGTCGCATGACCGACGGTCAGGGCCGCACCGTGGACTTCAAGAACACCGTGATTGTGATGACCTCGAACCTCGGCTCGCAGATGATCCAGCAGATGGAAGGCGACGACTATCAGGTGGTGAAGCTGGCGGTGATGGGCGAGGTGAAGAACTATTTCCGCCCCGAGTTCATCAACCGTATCGACGAGGTGGTGGTGTTCCACGCACTGGACGAGAAGAACATCAAGTCCATCGCTCGCATCCAGATGAAGGGTCTGGAACAACGTCTGGCCGCAATGGAGATGAAGCTGGAAGTGAGCGATGCTGCGTTGAGCGAAGTCGCCAATGCAGGCTTCGATCCGGTGTTCGGCGCACGTCCGCTGAAGCGCGCGATCCAGGCGCAGATCGAGAACCAGCTTGCGAAGGCCATCCTCGAAGGCAAGTTCGCCGCCAAGGACACCATCAAGGTGGATTGCGACAGCGGCATCATGCAATTCAGCAAGTAAGCAGTGATCTTTCCCGATCCCCCGCCCCGAGACGGGCGAGGGAGGGGCAGATTGCAAACAGGCGGCGGTAGCTATCGCCGTATTTTTTCACCTGACTCAGGAACGCCCATGCAAATGCGATTCGTCATGCCCCCTCCCGCCAATCCGCCTAGTCCGCTGCGCAAGTTCGTGGGGGTGATCGTCACCGTGGCGCTCGCCATCATCACGCTGATGTTCTCTGCCGTGTTCTTTGCGGTCATTGCCATCATTGGGCTGATCGCCTGGGCATATATCTGGTGGAAGACGCGAACGCTGCGCAAGCAGATGCGTGAATTCGCCGGACAGAGCCAGAGCGTGATGCGCGAGCAGACTGCCAGCAACGACGAGGTGTTTGAAGGCGAAGTGATACGCGTACTGGATCCCAAAGAAGTGAAATGAAAAAAGCCCGGCTTGCCGGGTTTTTTGTTTGTTTAAAAACAACAGTTTGTTGGCTATGTATTAATGGCTTGGCGTAGAATGCGCGCGTGCTATGCACGGCGCATGGCCGGATGACACAATCCATTTCACAATCAATCACAACATGGTGGCAGATGAATAAGCTCTCGCACATCGTCAACATAATTGTCGTACTCGGTATCAGCATAGAGCTGGTGCTGATCCTGTTCGGCAAACTCAGTGCCGATCAATTGCTGATTTCCAGTGCGGTATCAGGTCTGGTGATACTGGTCTCAGTCAAGCTGCTGAAAGACACACTGATAAAGCTCTTCGGTTTGACAGAGGAGCAGAAGGAAGTCATCAAGAACGAGATCAACGTCATGGACGAGATAGAGGCGCACGTTGCCTGGAAGCTCGCCCTGCAGAACTATCTGGATGGGAAGTCGAAGTCCGAATTGAATCTGGACCAGATCATGCGCAGCGACCAGTGCGGTCTGGGTAAATGGCTGAACGGTCCCGCACAAGCCTATTTCGGCGCGAACAACAAAGGGATCGCAACCCTGAATGAACAACATTCACAGCTGCATACTGCTGCAGGGTTCGTGGTGAAGAAGATTCAGGAGAACGATCTTGTTGCGGCGAAGAAGATCATGGACGGCGAATTGAGAAAGAGCTTCCACGAAGTCATGCACACGCTGAATGTATTGAACACCGTACTCGCTTCGAAAAAATAATTTCGCACGGCAAGCCTGCTGCGTTCCTTATCCAGCCCTGAGTGTTTTCCTGCTACGCACGTCCTCTCCCGAGGCATGGCGAGCGCGCAACTGCCCGCAAGCACCTTCGACTTCCTGTCCGGCCGAATCGCGCAGCTGGGTGATGATGCCGCTCTGTTTCAGTGTGCCGACGATGCGCGCCATGCGCTCTGCCGTTGGGCGGCGATAGGGCAGACCGTCCACATCGTTGAAGGGGATGAAGTTCATGATCGCGTACTTGCCGCTGAGCAGTTCGATGATGCGTGCCACTTCCGCGTCGCTGTCGTTCAAACCTTCGATCAGGGTCCACTGGTATTGCGTGGGATAGCCTGTCGCGCGTGCATAGTTTTCGCAGCGTTGCACCAGTTCGCTCACGGGAATCTGCGGTGCCTGCGGCAACAGCGTTGCACGCAACGCGTCATCGGTGGAATGCAGCGACAGCGCGAGCGCGGGCTTCACGGTCTGCTGCGGCAAGCGCTCGAACACGCGCAGATCGCCCACCGTCGACAGCACCAGATTCTTGTGCGGGATATTGCCCTGCAAGCCCAGCACGGCGATGGCTTCCAGCACGTTGTCCAGATTGTGTGCCGGCTCGCCCATGCCCATGAACACCACCTTGCTCACCGCGCGCCGTCTGCGCGCCAGCACCACTTGCGCCACGATCTCTGCGCTGCCCAGCTGGCGGATCAGACCGGCGCGTCCGCTCATGCAGAATACACAGCCCACCGCGCAGCCCACCTGAGTCGAGATGCACAAGCCGCCGCGCGGCAACAGCACGCTCTCCACCATCTGCCCGTCGTTGAGTTCCACCAGCAAGCGCGCCACTTCCTCGTCGGCTGGATACTCACCATGCAGTCGCGCCAATCCATCCAGCTCCGCCTCGATGGCAGGCAAGGCTGCGCGCATGGCAGCGGGAAAGAAGGTTGCGGCGGGACTGCCTTTCACATCGAACGAACGCAGCTGACTCCAGCCGCGCAGCAGGCGGTCCGCATGACAGTCTTTCGCGCCGAGCGCACTCAGCCGCTGGCGCAGTTGCGAGATACGGAGCGGAGATTCGGTAGCGGGGATCAAAGTGGCTGTGCGCATGGTGGCTGGAAGGCGGCGCGGATTCTAAACCAAACCCGCCCACCGCAGGCGCAGGGCTATGCGCTCGCCTCTTCGATGTAGATGTCCACGCCGCCCTCGGGCACGATGAACGAGGCGGGGATCGGACTCCCTGCGCGCCAGTCGGCCACGGCCTGCGCCTTGCTGCTGCCGGTGACCAGGAACATCACCTCCCGTGCCGCGCTCAGGCGGCGCGCGCTGAGCGACACGCGCTGCGGCGGCGGCTTGGGCGCATCGAACACGGCCAGCGTGGAGGGCGCATCGCTCACATTGCCCAGGTCGTGATGCGGGAACAGGCTGGCGGTGTGTCCATCCTCGCCCAGTCCCAGCAACACCAGGTCGAACAACGCGATGCTGTCCACCACATGCGCATAACTTTCAGCTGCATCCGCTGCCCCCAGCTCGGCGGGAATGGCATGTATCTGCTTGTCGGGGATGTCCACATGATCCAGCCAGGCCAGTGCTGCCATGTAGCTGTTGCGTTCGTCATGGTCGGGCGGCAGGCAGCGTTCGTCGCCGAAATAAATCTGCCAGCAACGCCAGTCGGTGTCCTCGGTGCGTAGTGCCTCGTACACCTTGCGCGGTGTGCTGCCGCCGGCCAGCACGATGCGGAAAACCCCGCGCGCATTGATGGCAGCGCGTGCCGCCCGCAGGATTTCCTGCACGGCGGCTTGCGCCAGCACTACAGGATTACGATAAGAATGCCAGCGGCAATTCTGTATTGTTGAGCGCGTGGATTGAGGCATACCATTCTCCTGGAAAGTAACGGCAAGCAATTTGATTCTACGGCGGAAGGATTTGGACAGGGCATAAATTTACAAGGAGAACAGCCATGCGGATCGCGATGATCGGATTAGGCAAGATGGGCGGCAATATGGTGCGCCGTTTGCGCAGGGGCGGTATCGAGATCGTGGGCTTCAATCGCTCGCGCGCCATCGTCGACCAACTCGCCGAAGAGTTCGGCATGATGGCCGCCAACTCGGTCTCCGATGCGGTCTCCAAACTGCCTTTTCCGCGCATCGTGTGGTTGATGCTGCCCAGCGGCGAGCCCACCGAGCAGCAGATCATCAACCTCGCGCCGCTGCTGGAAAAAGGCGACATCATCGTCGACGGCGGCAACTCCAACTATCACGACAGCCAGCGGCGCGGCGCATGGCTAGCCGGGCAGGGCATAGGCTTCATCGATGTCGGCACTTCGGGCGGCATCTGGGGCATGGACAACGGCTACTGCCTGATGGCCGGCGGCAGCGAGGAAGCGGTGCAGAAACTGATACCCGTGCTGCAGGTGCTGGCACCGGCGCAGGACAGGGGCTGGGCGCATGTCGGCCCGATCGGAGCCGGTCACTTCACCAAGATGATCCACAACGGTATCGAGTACGGCATGATGCAGGCGCTGGCCGAAGGGCTGGAACTGCTGCGCGGCAAACAGGAATTCGAACTCGACCTGGCGCAGATCACCGAGCTGTGGCGACACAGTTCCGTGGTGCGCAGCTGGTTGCTCGACCTCACCGCAGAGGCGCTCACACACGATCAACAACTGGCCGACATCGCGCCTTTTGTATCCGATTCCGGCGAAGGCCGCTGGACCGTGATCGAATCCATTGACCAAGGCGTGGCCGCACCCGTGCTCTCGCTGGCCTTGCAAATGCGCTTCAACAGCCAGAGCCAGACCGGCTACGGCTATCGCCTGCTCGCCACCATGCGCAACGCATTCGGCGGCCACGCGATGAAAAAAGAAGAGCACGCATCATGAAGACCATCGAACCCTGCACCATCGTCATCCTCGGTGCGGGCGGCGACCTCGCACGGCGCAAACTGATCCCTGCGCTGTTCCGTCTGGAACTGTTCAACCGCCTGCCGGAAAGCGTCTCCATCCTCGGCTGCGGCCGCAAGCCGATGAGCGACGAGCAATGGGCGGCCGAAGTGCGCGGCATGCTGGAAGCGAAACATGCGCCGGAAGTGCTCGACGCGGCCTTCGCCCGTTTCGGCGCACGCCTGCATTACCACGCCAATCCGCCCGACGATGCCGAGTCCTACCAGCGCCTGCAACGGCGTCTGGACGGCGAGCCGCAGTTCCCGCCCAACATGGTGTTCTACATGTCGGTGCGCCCGGCCGAGTTTCCCTTCATCATCGACAAGCTGGGCAACGTTGGCCTGCTGCAGGAAAAGGGCGGCTGGCGCCGCGTGGTCATCGAGAAACCGTTCGGTTACGACCTGCTCAGCGCGCAGACATTGCAGCAAAGCCTGTACCACCACCTGAACGAATCGCAGATCTACCGCATCGACCACTACCTGGGCAAAGGTACCGTGCAGAATGTGATGGTGTTCCGCTTCGGCAACGTGCTGCTGGAACCGATCTGGAACCGGCACTACATCGACCATGTGCAGATCACCCATTCCGAGAACCTCGGCGTCGAAGGCCGCGCCGGCTATTTCGAAGGTGCGGGTGCATTGCGCGACATGTTGCAAAGCCACCTGATGCAGCTGCTCGCCATCGTGGCGATGGAGCCGCCGGTGTCAATGTCCGCCGAACACCTGCGCGACGAGAAGGTGAAGGTGCTCAAGGCCATCCGTCCCATCACGCAAAGCTCGGTCAATGCGCACGCCTTTCGCGGCCAGTACGGCAGCGGCGTGGTGAACGGCGTCACTGTGCCGAGTTATCTGGAAGAAAAGGGCGTCGCGGCCGACAGCGTCACCGAAACCTATGCGGCCATGAAACTGTTCATCGACAACTGGCGCTGGGCCGGTGTGCCGTTCTACCTGCGCACCGGCAAGCGCATGGCCGAGAACATCTCCGCCATCTGTATCCGCTTCCGCAGCCCGCCGCAGGACCTGCTCAAACATGCCAGCCACGGCAGCCAGCATCCCAACTGGATCATGCTCGGCATCCAGCCCAACGACTGCCTGAAGATGGAGATGCAGGTGAAGGTGCCGGGGCTGGACGTGCGCACGCGCACCATCAGCCTGGATGCCACTTATCACCAGAAAGGCGAAGAGAATTTCGACGCTTACGAAGGACTGCTGCTGGATGTGATGCTGGGCGACCACTCGCTGTTCCTGCGCATCGACGAAGTGGAAGCCGCCTGGCGCGTGGTCGACCCGGTGATCAAGGTGTGGTCGATGGAGCGTGATTTCATCAATACCTATCCCGCCGGCAGCTGGGGGCCGCGCGGCACCTACCGCCTGTTCGACCGCGAAGACCAGTTCTGGCGTCACTCGCTGAGTCTGGAAGGCGCGACGCTGGAGGCGTACTGAATCGCCGGTCAACGTGAGCCGTCATGGCACGTTAAATGAAAGTAGGCGTCTCAAATTGTAATCAACCAGAGGAGAGCAATCATGAGCACAGCTACCAACAGGAAACGGCCTGCCACATCGGCCAGGAAAACGGATGAAGCATCGCACAGTGTCTCTACGTATGATCGCTTCGTCGAAAAGTCCCGTGAGGCATTCGAGCGCGGCAAGGAAAAGAGTCATAGCGCTTGGGAAACCGCGATGCAGCAAGCACGCCAGCAGATGGAAGCGGCGGGCGAATTCAGCACAGAGCAGGGCGATGCCTTCATGCGCTTCCTGCGCCGCGATTTACAACAGACTGGCATCGACATGCGCCATCTCGGCAAGGAAGCCAAGGTCAGCCTGCATCCTGCGCGGGTGAGTGCCGGGGCATTGTCTTCGCTGGCCAAGGTATTGGGTGCCGCCGGCAACATGCTGACCGGTCTTTCCGAAAGAGCCGAGAGTGTGCTGACCTATCACAGCGGCGAGATCACCATGGCCGGCACGCTCACATGCAGCAGTTGCGGCAAGGCGGTTCACCTGAACAAGACATCGGTGGTGCCGGTTTGCAAAAGCTGCAAGGGCACTACCTTCCGCAAAGGCTACTGATACGCCGCGACGGTCGCTGAATATGCCGCCAGTCCGTCGGCGGCAGGAGAGAAGTGCCGCCTCCATTCGTCTGCCACATTGAAACCTATGCCGCTCAGCGCGGTCGTAGCGATGTGAACAGAACAAAGCGAGAGGAACGATCATGACTCCCATCTTCAAAAAATTACTGCCCGCTTGCCTGTGCCTCATGTTCAGCCAGGGCTCGGCGTGGGCCGCGCCCGCCGAGCAGACGGCGGTATTCGCAGGCGGATGTTTCTGGGGCGTGGATGCGGTGTTCAAGCATGTCAAAGGCGTGAACAACGTGGTGTCCGGCTATGCCGGCGGCAGCGCAGCAACCGCGCATTACAACCTGGTGAGCAGAGGCGACACCGGGCACGCCGAGTCCGTGCTGGTCAGCTACGATCCGGACAAGATCAGCTACCGCAAATTGCTGGAGGTTTTCTTCAGCGTAGCGCACAACCCCACCCAGCTTAACTACCAGGGGCCGGATCACGGCACGCAATACCGTTCGGCGATCTTCTACACCAATGCAGAACAGCAGCAAGCCGCACAAAGCTACATCGGCCAGCTCAGTGCTGCGCGCACCTACCCTGATCCCATCGTTACGCAGGTCGTGCCGCTGCAGAAGTTCTACCCCGCCGAGGACTATCACCAGAACTACTTCGAGTTGCATCCCTACCAGCCTTACATCATGTTCCACGACAAGCCCAAGGTGGAACAGCTGCGCAAGCGCTTTCCCGATCTGTATCGGTAGGGCGCGTGCGTCGGCAACAAAAAAGCCCGGGGAGCCGGGCTTTTTTATTTGATGCATCCTGATGCTGCCCCGCCGATCGGGGCATGGCCTTCGTGCCTGAATCACTGCGTTTCTATCGTGCCGTTGATCTGCACGGTCATGCGGCTTTCGCCGCTGGCAAACTCCGCTTCGGAGAAAGATGAAGCCACCGATGCTGCACGCATCAACGGCATGGGGCGGTTCGGCATGCCGCTGTTGATGCCCATGTGCACGGTCTTGTAAGACTTCGCGCCCATGGCGGCGCGTATCGCATCGGCGCGCTGCTGGAAGGCCTTGATTGCATCGGTGATCAAACCGTTCTCGATCTGCGCGCGCGTGTCGGGTGCCACGCCGAATTGCACGCCGCTCAGTTGCATGTCTGTCTGCAACGCCATGATGAGCTCGCCCGCCGCCTTGAAATCGCGCGACTCGATGCGTATCTCGCCGTGGCCGCGCCAGGCATCGATCTGGTTGTTGCGGCCATACACCGGCACGGTCTGCTGGTTACCGCTGCTGGTTTTAACCGTACTAAAGGCTGCCGCCTTCTTCAGCGCAGCATTCAATGTGGCATTCATCTGCTGCGCGATGCGTGCCGGCTGCTTGTCCTGAATATCCACGGCCAAGGTCGCCGTCAGCAGATCGTTCGCTACTTCGCGCGCCGCCTCCACCTGAAAGTCCACCCGGTTGTACAGCGCCGGTTCCGCGACCGCGCAACCGTTGGCAAAGAGAAAACCGAACAACAAAGCAAAGCGCAGCATGGCAACCTCCCGGTATCGAACGTTCCGTATGCTAAAACAAAAGTAAAGTGAAATGGGCTGCAGTCCCCTAACGGGTCATTCAAGTGCCGCCGGATAGACGCTATCATCCGCCCACTTCAAACAAGGCAACCACCATGCAAACGCGTAAACCCATCGATATCCCTCTCGTCTCCGCCGATGCCCAGCAAGGCGAGCAGGGTGGCAGCAGCTGTGACGACAAGGCCATCACCGCGCTCATGGTGCTGGGCGTCAGCATGGAACCGGAATTCAACGACGGCGAGATCATCGTCATTGAATCCGGCATTACGCCGACGGAAGACGCCTATGTGATCGCCGAAGTGGCACCCGAAGATTTCATCTTCCGCCAGCTCAAGCGCGACGCGCAGGGCGGCTGGCAACTGCATGCACTCAACCCCGCCTATCCCGACACCGCCATCCCGGGGCTGGAGATCATCAGGGGCGTGATCACGCAGAAGCGCAAGGCCGGGTCGCGCAAGTCGGCCAAGTTCTACGGTCCGCAGGCCGGGGCTTGAGCCGCTTCAAGGGCATACCGCGTTCTATCCCTGTTTGTTTTAAAGGCTACCCAAAGCCCGTATATATGTTAAGGTTAATGGGCGACTGATCGTAGACGCAGCCAGTGGGTTGAAAAATAACAAATATGATCGCCGCGAAAGTTAATGAAATTAACTGGGAGGATCGATGCATAAGTTCCATTTTTCAATCAAGACCTGCGGTGGGTTGCCCATCCCGCGTGTGATGATCGCAAGCAGGAATCGAGAAGAAGCAGAGCGCAAACTGAAACAGATGTATCGCAACTGCGAAATCATCAGCTGCGAATCCACACATCATTCAGCATCCCAAAATGAACCGAATGCCTTCGTCGATGGCAATTATTCATTCCTTGCCAAACGAGAGAGTCCTACCGGGAAATACCCGACGCTATAGCGGTTCTACCAGTATTGAAAGTGGCGCTTTGCTCACCCAACACATGAGGCAAAGCGCGGGTACCTTTTAGTTTCACTTCACCCCTATCCCCAACCAGGCATCCGAAGTCAGCGTCTCCGGTTTGCTGGCCAGCGCTTCTTCCAGATAAGCGATCGCAAGTTTTTCCTTCTCTCTCCATAGTGCTTCCCCCATCGCCTTTTTCATCATCACCAGCGGTGCGCTGCCTTTGACCATGTCTTCCCAGAATTTCGGAATGCTGGCGACAGGGAAGCCTTGGGTGAGGGGGCGTATCTCTACGTCCTTGAATCCGGCAGCGATCATCTCCGTGCGGAACACGTCCGGGTTCTCCAGCGTGGTGACGGAGCGTTGCGGTTGTGGCAGGTCGGGCTTGATGGCGCGCAGTGCGCCGAACATGGTCAGCATCGCGGGCGATTGATCCATCGGTGCCCAGCTGGTGACGGCGATGCGGCCGCCGGTTTTGAGTGTGCGGTATATCTCGGCGAAACCTTTATTCCTGTCCGGGAAGAACATGAGGCCGAACATCGAGAAAGCGGCATCGAAGGTATCGTCAGCATAGGGCAAAGCTTGTGCATCACCGCAGTGTAGTTCGATGTGGTCATGTCCGGCTTGCGCGCGCTTGTGTTCGAAGATGTCCAGCATCGCTGAGGAGAAATCGATGCCGTGCACTTTGCGCGCTGTCTGCGCGGCGATGAGGCCCAGTGTGCCGGGGCCGCAGGCAACGTCGAGCACGGTGGCGCCGGGTTGCAGATCGATGGCGGCGATGGCTTGTTCCGCGAAGCGCTGGAACACCAGCATGGTGGTCTCGGCGTAACCATCGGCAACGAGGTTCCAGGGTTCGCTGACGGAAAGCGGATTGTTGGATTGGCTCATACATTTCCTCCGTGTCTGATCGTTGTTCGCCTACGAAACCTTCACCTGCACCACCGGCATGCGCTTGCCCAGCGCCAGCCTCTCTCGAATTTCATGTTATGCAATTAGTGTTCCCTGGTGAAACACAATCTGCCATGCGCCGCTGCTGTAGCGCCAGATTGTTGAACGTTGGCTTAGACGGCCCGCTTGGTCCAGACGATATGTAACCAAGTAGTGGTTTGGTGAAAGCTCCTGACACGCAAAGTCTGTAACTGAATATGTCTAGGTAACCGGTTCAGAGTGTCGTTTCTCCAACGTGTGAAGGATGAATGCTTTGCTGTATCTGGTACCGGAGGCACCGATTTCCCAAAACTCGGGGGCGACCATCGCCTCAAAATCGGCACGAGACGTACCAAATTCTGGACGATGAAAGATCGGCTCTCTTGCAAAGAGAGACTCAGTAGCTTGCTCAATTGATAGCTCGGAGATTTTCATGCGGCATAACGTGGAGCGAATCGGCGCCGGAGTGCAGTGTTATGTGTAACGCTGCTCATTTTGCCAACTCACTCAAGGCTTCCATGAGGCGATGCAAGTCATGTTCGCTTACATGAAGGTGCGGCGCGAAACGAAGCGCACTCCCGCGCTGGCTTATGAAGATATTCCTGGCTTTCAGGTCTGCCACGACATTGGTCATTTGTGCCGTCGGAAACTGTGCGCCGAACATATGCGGGCATCGCTGTGCTTCAGTCGGCAGATGAAAGCCAAGTTGTTCGAGATGGGCGGCGATTGCAGAATTGATGTTCGACAGCGTTGCCGCGATGTTTTCAATACCCCATGCCTTCAGCTGTTCCAACGCGGCGATGGCGCCCGGAAGAACCGTGGCGGTACATTTTTCGCCCACATCGAACCTGCGCGCACCGGGCATATAGATGTCCGAATATTTCACCAAGGAAGTGAAGTCCTCCGCGTTCAGACGCGCCAACCATGTCTCCTCAAGGGGGCGGGCGCTTCGCCATTGTTCGGAAACATATAACAAGCTGAAACCATATGGGCACAAGAGCCACTTGTAACCAGCTGCCACAAGAAAATCCGGTTTGACTTCATCGAGCGGGAACGGCATTGCCCCCAGCGACTGGGTCGCATCGACAACCAGCACGGCGTTCACATCCCGACATGCTTTGCCAATAGGCCGCAAGTCGATGAAAGCGCCGTTTGTCCAATGGCAGGTGGAGACAGCGACAACTTTTACCCCCATCTTGATCCTGCCAAGTATCGCCTGCGTCC
>JAQUAD010000051.1 GCA_028687425.1 Sideroxydans sp. | reverse complement strand
CACTTCCAGTTTCGGGGACGCTTGCATGGATTACGCTGGTTCGGCTCGGTTAAAAGAACGCGGGATTATATACGATAGCGCCAGCCCGATGCGCCGCCCCTTAACCGCCATTCCCAAGGGCTTTTCACAATAAAAAACGCCGCTCACAGAGCGGCGTTTGTTTAATGCTTCAAAACACGGTTATTTCGGGTTTTCGTCGGCAAATGCCTTCATCGTGATATCCGCACCCGACTTGGCATCGGCCAGATAGGCGGACAACAACGCCTCACCGGTGACCTGGCGCATCTGCTTCATATAGCGATCACGCTTGGCAGGATCGATGCTCTCCACATCCTTGACTGCGTCGATACGCGCGATGACATAACCGCTCGCCGCATCGCTCATCCCCACGTATGCCGGCAATTTGCTGGTATCGGCCAGGAAAACCTGCTTCAGCAAAGCCGGATCAAGATCGGAACGCTGCGAACGCGACAACTTCAGTGCAGTCTTCCAGACCAGCTTTTCCTTCTCGCCAGCCTGCAAACCAGCTACCACCTGCTTGCCTTGCTCCTCAGCTGCCTGCATCGCTGCACGATGCTGCAGTAACTTGCGGATGCCGGAAGCAACTTCTGCATACGGACGCACCGAGGCAGGCTGATGCGTCGTGACATGCGCGGCCAGCAGGGTGTTCGGCTTGATTTCGATGGCAGCTGTATTGCGATTGTTCTTCAGCGCATCTTCAGAGAAAACAGCTTCCAGCACCTTGGCTGTCCACTGTTCGCCGGGCTGCTGACCTTTGCTCAGCCACTGACCCGTCACCACTTTGGCTCCGACCAGCTCTGCTGCCGGCTTCAGGCTGTCGCTCTGCTCATAAACCGTGTCGTTGAATCGCTCTGCAAGTTCCGCGAACTGGTCCGCAGCCTGTTGCGCACGCAAACGTTGCTCGATCAGGGCGCTCACATCTTTCAGCGATTGCGCCTTGGAAGGCTTGATCGAGGTGAGCTTGATGATGTGATAACCGAAATCGGTCTGTACCAGATCGCTGATCTGACCGACCTTCATGGAGAACACTGCATCGTCGAACGGCTTGACCATCATCCCGCGGCCGAACATGCCCAGATCACCACCGTTCGCTGCCGAACCGGGGTCTTGCGAATGCTCTTTGGCCAGCGCCGCAAACTTGGTTGGGGCCGCCTTCACATCAGCCAGCAGCTGCTCGGCTTTCTGCTTGGCTGCCTGTCTTTCAGCATCACCAGCCTGCGTTGCAACCGATACCAGAATGTGGGAAGCCTGACGCTCCTCCTGGGTGCTGAATTCGCCCAGATGTTCGTCGTAATAACGTTTCACCTCGGCAGCACTCGGATTGATCTTGTCTGCCAATGCATCGGCGGAGAAGACCACGTAATCGACTTGTGCACGCTCCGGCACTTCGAACTGCTGGGGATTCTGGTCGTAGTACTGTTGTACCTCGGCATCCGCCACGACAGCCTTCTTCTCGAAGGCTTCCAGGCCAAGCGTCGCAACAGATACCACGCGCTGCTGCTCATTGAGGCGGATCAGCGTATCGGCAGTCGTTTCGGCTGCAAAACCATTCTGCGCATAAGCATCGGTCAATTGACGGTTCAGGATGTCCTGACGCACGCGGTATTCGAATAGCTCAGGCGACATACCCTGTGCACGCAAGGCCGCTTCGTAAACCTGCTTGTCGAAACGTCCGTCTTTCTGGAATGCGGGAACGCCCGCAATGATCTGGGCGATCTGCTCATCGCTCACCGCCAGACCTTCTTCTTTGGCATTGGCCGACAGTAAATGCTGGGCAACAAGCCCTTCCAGTACCGAGCTTTTGATCTCGGCGCGATCAAACAAGGCCGGGTCAAAATTTTCGCCTGCCATTTCCTGCATGCGACGACGCTGCTGTGTCAGCGCATCCTCGAATTCAGCCTGGCCGATCTTGGTGCCGTTCACGGTCGCCAGCACACCGACATCGCCGGAATTCTGGTAGGAATCCACTCCCCACAATGCGAAAGGCAAAATGATGAGCGCCAGTACGACCTGTACTACACGCTTTCTTTCATGCACGAAATCAAACATAACAATACCTGTATACCTGTTTCAAATGACGAGGGCGAATTCTGCACCATAAATGAAAAAAGGCGAACTTTCGTTCGCCTTTTTTTGTTGGCGGAGTGGACGGGACTCGAACCCGCGACCCCCGGCGTGACAGGCCGGTATTCTAACCAACTGAACTACCACTCCATAAACTTTTAAAACTCTTCCAAACCTACTGGTGGGTGCTGACGGGATCGAACCGCCGACCATCGCCTTGTAAGGGCGGTGCTCTACCAGCTGAGCTAAGCACCCTTGGAAAGCGGCGCATTATACAGAAACTTTTCTCTTTGCCAACGGCCTCGCACAAAAAAACTTTCACTTATGCGCACCGACAAAAAAATACGCGGCGGCGATGCGCTCGCCGCCGCGCACTTTTTACCGATCAATGCTTGACTGCTACCGGTGTCGTTGCATCCACGATGGCGGGAGTTGCCGCATCGGCCGCAACCTCAGGCAACGGCTCCGGCTTGCGCTCCAATGCGATCTCCAGTACCTGCTCGATCCACTTCACCGGATGGATGTCGAGTTTGTTCTTCACATTGTCCGGAATCTCCACCAGATCCTTCACGTTCTCTTCCGGGATTAGCACCACCTTGATACCACCACGCTGTGCAGCCAGCAGCTTCTCTTTCAAGCCGCCGATCGGCAGCACTTCGCCGCGCAAGGTGATCTCGCCGGTCATCGCCACATCGGCTCGCACCGGGATGTCGGTCAATGCGGACACCATGGCGGTGCAGATGCCGATACCGGCACTCGGACCGTCCTTGGGCGTCGCACCTTCCGGCAGGTGGATGTGCAGATCCTTCTTCTCGTAGAAGCTGTCCTGGATGCCCAAGGTACGCGCGCGACGACGCACCACACTCAGCGCAGCCTGGATGGATTCCTGCATCACTTCGCCCAGCTTGCCAGTCGTCGTGGTCTTGCCCTTGCCCGGCAACACTGCAGTCTCGATGGTCAGCAACTCGCCGCCGACCTCGGTCCATGCCAGACCGGTGACCTGGCCGACCTGGTTGTTCTTCTCCGCGATACCGTAGCTGTAGCGGCGCACGCCGAGATACTTGTCCAGATTGCGCGCGGTGACCGTGACCTTCTTCGCCTCACCCTTGATCAGCAATGCTTTGACAATCTTGCGGCAGATCTTGGACAGCTCGCGTTCCAAGCCGCGCACACCGGCTTCGCGCGTGTAGTAACGCAGGATGTCGCGGATGGCGCTCTCGGAGACGCTGGCCTCTTCCGGTTTCAGACCACTGTTCTTGATCGCCTTGGGCAACAGATAGCGGGTCGCGATGTTGACCTTCTCGTCTTCCGTGTAGCTCGACACATGGATCACCTCCATACGATCCAGCAGCGGTCCCGGGATGTTCATGCTGTTGGAAGTCGCAACGAACATCACGTCGGACAGGTCGTACTCAACCTCGACGTAGTGATCGACGAAGGTGTGGTTCTGCTCGGGATCCAGCACCTCCAGCAAAGCCGAGGACGGATCGCCGCGGAAGTCCATACCCATCTTGTCCACTTCATCCAGCAGGAACAGCGGATTCTTCACCGCGACCTTGCTCATGTTCTGCAGGATCTTGCCCGGCATGGAGCCGATGTAGGTGCGACGGTGACCACGAATCTCGGATTCGTCACGCACGCCACCCAGCGACATGCGCACGAACTTGCGGTTGGTGGCACGTGCAATGGATTGACCCAGCGAGGTCTTGCCCACCCCCGGCGGCCCGACCAGGCACAGGATGGGCGCCTTCATCTTGTCCACGCGTTGTTGCACGGCCAGATATTCGACGATGCGTTCTTTGACCTTCTCCAGACCATAGTGGTCGGCTTCGAGGATGTCTTCGGCGTGCTTGAGGTCGGTATCAATCTTGGTCTTCTTCTTCCACGGCAGACCGATCAACACGTCGATGTAGTTACGAACCACGGTCGCCTCGGCGGACATCGGCGACATCAGGCGCAGCTTCTTCAGCTCGGCTTCGGCCTTGGCGCGCGCATCCTTGGGCATGTGCGCTGACTTGATCTTCTTCTCGATCTCTTCGATGTCGGCACCGTCCTCGCCTTCGCCCAGTTCCTTCTGGATAGCTTTGACCTGCTCGTTCAGATAGTACTCGCGCTGGCTCTTCTCCATCTGGCGCTTGACGCGACCACGGATGCGCTTCTCGACCTGCATGATGTCCAGTTCGGCTTCCAGCAGGCCCAGCAGGTGCTCCAGACGCTTGCGCACGTCGAAGATCTCCAGCACTTCCTGCTTCTGCTCCAGCTTGAGCGGCAGGTGGGCAGCAATGGTATCGGCCAAACGACCGGCATCGTCGATACCTGCCAGCGAGGTCAATATCTCGGGCGGGATCTTCTTGTTCAGCTTCACGTATTGATCGAATTGGCTGATCAGCGCGCGACGCATCGCCTCGGCTTCGCTGTCCGGATGTTCATCGACCGGAATCGCTTCGATGGTCGCATCCAGATGCGACTTGTCGTCGAACACGTCGATCACACGGGCGCGCTGCGTGCCTTCCACCAGCACCTTGACGGTGCCGTCGGGCAGCTTGAGCATCTGCAGGATGTTGGCAATGCTGCCGATGCGATAGATGTCTTCGGTAGCAGGCTCATCCTTGGCGGCGGACTTCTGCGCGACCAGCACGATGCTCTTGCCCGCCTCCATCGCTGCTTCCAGTGCCTTGATGGACTTGGCGCGACCGACGAACAAGGGGATGACCATGTGCGGAAATACCACCACGTCGCGCAGCGGCAGCAACGGGTACTGGTCTGAAGGGGGTTTGTTTTCGAATTCAGTCATGGCAGTCACTTCGCTATAAAAGGTTGTGTTCGCCACATTGGGCCGGGGTCGGATAAATCAACCCCTCCCATTACATGGATTTCATGCGGCTTTGGGCGTGTCCGCGTACATCACGATGGGCAGTATCTCACCGGCACCGTTCTGATCCAACACTACTTTGTCCACATTCTCTGCAGTCGGCAGGTCGAACATGGTGTCCAGCAGCGCCAGTTCCAGGATGGAACGCAGGCCGCGAGCACCCGTCTTGCGCGCCAGCGCTTTCTGGGCGATGGCGTTCAGCACGCCCTCACGGAACTCGAGCTCGACACCTTCCATCGCGAACAGCTTCTGATACTGCTTGGTCAGCGCGTTCTTGGGCTCGGACAGGATCTTGACCAGTGCGGCCTCATCCAGCCCTTCCAGTGTCGCCACGACCGGCAGACGACCGACGAACTCGGGTATCAAACCGAATTTGATCAGATCCTCAGGCTCGACCTGGCTGAACACTTTGCCGACATCCTTGCTGTCATCACGCTTGGCCACATTGGCCGAGAAACCGATACCCGACTTCTCGGAACGGTTGCGGATCACTTTTTCCAGACCATCGAACGCACCGCCGCACACGAACAGGATGTTGGAGGTATCCACCTGCAGGAACTCGGTGTTCGGATGCTTGCGGCCACCCTGCGGCGGAATCGATGCCTTGGTGCCTTCGATCAGTTTGAGCAGCGCTTGCTGCACGCCTTCGCCCGACACGTCGCGCGTGATGGACGGGTTGTCCGACTTGCGCGAGATCTTGTCGATCTCGTCGATGTAGACGATACCGCGCTGTGCCTTCTCCACATCGTAATCGCAGGCTTGCAGCAGCTTCTGGATGATGTTCTCCACATCCTCGCCGACATAACCGGCTTCGGTCAGCGTGGTGGCATCCGCCATCACGAACGGCACGTTGAGCAGACGAGCCAGCGTCTGTGCCAGCAAGGTCTTGCCGGAACCGGTCGGACCGATCAGCAGGATGTTGCTCTTGGACAGCTCGACGCCGTCATCGTCGTTCTTGTGGTTCAGGCGTTTGTAATGGTTGTAGACCGCGACCGACAGGATCTTCTTCGCCGTCGGCTGGCCGATCACATATTCATCCAGTTTTGCGCAGATCTCATGCGGTGTCGGCAGCTCCTTCTTCTCGGCGTTGTCGCTGCCGATGGCGTTCTGCGTTTCCTCGCGGATGATGTCGTTGCACAACGCGATGCACTCGTCGCAGACGAAAACTGACGGACCTGCAATCAGCTTCTTTACTTCGTGCTGGCTCTTGCCGCAGAAGGAGCAATACAGCAGTTTCTCGCCCTTGTTCTTTTCTGATGTCATCTTAATACCTCCATGCCGGACATTCGGCAGTCTGCCACTTCAATCAAGCGCGCTTATCCAGCACCTTGTCGATCAAACCATATTCCATTGCCTCTTGCGCCGGCAGGAAGTTGTCGCGCTCGCTGTCGCGGGCGATCTCTTCCACGCTGCGGCCGGTGTGATCCGCCATGATTTTATACAGACGCTCACGCAGACTGAGGATGTACTTGGCGTGGATTTCGATATCACTGGCTTGTCCCTGGAAGCCGCCCAGCGGCTGGTGGATCATCACGGTCGAGTTGGGCAAGGCGAAACGCTTGCCCTTCTCGCCCGCTTGCAACAGGAACGCGCCCATGGAAGCGGCCATGCCGATACACATGGTGGAGACCTGCGGCTTGATGAACTGCATGGTGTCGTAGATCGCCATACCGGCAGAGATGGAACCGCCGGGGGAGTTGATGTACAGATGGATATCCTTTTCCGGATTCTCCGACTCCAGGAACAGCAGCTGCGCCACCACCAGGTTGGCCACATGATCGTTGATCGGCCCAACCAGGAAGATGATGCGTTCCTTGAGCAGGCGCGAATAGATGTCGTAGGCGCGCTCGCCACGACCACTGGTCTCTACGACCATCGGGACCAGGCCCGAATCCTGCGGTTCCATCATCTCGCTGCGTGCGCCGTACGTCATTTTCAGTTCCCCATCAGTTCGTTCAGTTTGATTTCTTGATCCGCCACCTTGGCACCCGCCATCACCCAGGCGACGACATTGTCTTCCAGAGCCAGATTCTCGATCTCCTGCATGCGAGCCGGTTCGGCGCGATACCACTTACGCACTTCGTCTGGATGCTCGAAGCTCTGTGCATATTCCTCGATCAGGGCCTCGACCTGTTCCGGCTTGGCCTTCAGATCCTGTTGTTTCACCAGTTCAGCAAGAATCAAGCCAAGCTTCACGCGCGACTCGGCACGCTCCAGGAACATCTCTGCCGGCAGCTTCATGCCCTTGGGGATCTTCATGCCGCGCGCTTCCATATCGTGCATCGCCTGCTCCATCAAACGCTGTGCTTCGCCTTGCAGCAGGGAGGTCGGCACTTCCAGCTGTGCCACCTTGAGCAGCACAGCCATCACGCTTTCCTTGTTGCGCACTTTGACGCGGCGTTGTGCTTCACGACCGACATTGTCGCGAATCTCTTGTCGGAACTTCTCCACATCGCCGTCCGCCACACCGACGGATTTGACGAAGTCGGCATCGACTGCCGGCAGTTCTGCTTCTTCGACCTTATGCACCGTAATGGTGAAAGTGACCTGTTTGCCGGCCACATCCTTGCCGTGATAATCCGCAGGGAAAGTCATGTCGAAGGACTTGGTCTCACCGGCCTTGCAACCGACGATGGCGTTCTCAAAATCGGGCAACATGCGACCGGAACCCAGCAACACCTTGAAATCCTTGGCAGAACCGCCTTCAAACGGCTCGCCGTTCAGAGTGCCGGCGAAGTCGATCAGCAACTGGTCGTCATTCTTTGCGGCGCGATCCACGGCCTTGTAAACGGCGCGCTGCTTGCGCAGGGTATTGACGGTCTCTTCTACATCGTCCTCGCTCAGTGTGAATGCAACGCGGGTGATGCTTTCGCCCTTGATGTCGCCGATGGTGACTTGCGGATAGACCTCGAAGGTGGCGCTGAACTCGATTTCCGGCGCTTTCAGGTCAGCTGTCTTGATCTCGAACTGCGGATAACCGGCAACATCCAGCTTGTTGGCAATCGCTGCTTCCGCGAAAGAGCGCTGCAGGGATTCTCCCAGCACTTCTTGTTGCACGGAATCGCCATACTGCTGCTCCAGCACCTTGATCGGCGCCTTGCCGGGGCGGAAACCGGCAACTTTGGCGGTGCGGCCCAGGCGCTTCAGGCGGCTCTCGACCTCAGTACGGATCTGTTGTTGCGGGATGGTTGCGGTCAGACGGCGCTGCAGGCCGGACAGAGTTTCTACGTTAGACATACTGATTCCTTCGAATATAGGGAGACGTGCGACATGAGTCGCTGCGAATGATACATCAAAGCGGATAAAACGGCCTGACGCCCGCGTCAGGCCTCGTGCGGCGCGATATGCGACAGCCCCCATACATCACGGTTGTATTCCATGATGGTACGGTCGCTGGAGAACTTGCCGCTGGTCGCCGTATTGATGATGCTCATACGGGTCCAGCTCTCCTGGTCGCGGTAGGCCAGCGACACCTGCTGCTGCGCATCCACATAGGAGCGGAAGTCGGCCAGCGTCAACCACGGATCGTGCGGGTCGAGCAACGCATCCAGGATCGGATCGAACAATCCCGGCTCGAACAGGTTGAAATGGTTGCAGCGCAGCAGCTCCATCACACGCTGCAAGTCCCGGTCGGCCGCCACGATGGCGGCAGGATTATAGTGGCCGCGTGTCGCTTCCACCTCTTCCGCGGTCAGGCCGAACAGGAAGAAGTTCGCCTCACCCGCCTCCTCACGAATTTCGATGTTCGCGCCGTCCAGCGTACCGATGGTCAGTGCGCCGTTCATCATGAATTTCATGTTGCCGGTACCGGATGCTTCCTTGCCTGCGGTCGAGATCTGTTCGGATAGTTCGGCCGCCGGGCAGATCACTTCCATCGCCGACACGCGATAGTCCGGCAGGAACACCAGCTGCAGTCGGCCCTTGGTGGCCGGATCCTGATTGACCACATCGGCCACCGCCGTCACCAGACGGATGATGCGCTTGGCCATCGCATAACCCGGCGCCGCCTTGCCGCCGATCAGCACACAGCGCGGCGTCCAGTCCTTGGTATCGCCATCTTTGATGCGTGCGTACAGATGAATGACATGCAACACGTTGAGCAACTGGCGTTTGTATTCATGGATGCGCTTGACCTGCACATCGAACAGCGCAGAGGTGTCAAACTCGACCCCGCAGTCGCGCAATACCATCTCGGCCAGACGCTGCTTGTTGTTGTGCTTGATGCTGCGCCATTTGGTCTGGAAGGCTTTGTCCCCGGCATATTCGAGCAGGCCCTTCAGTTGCGACAGGTCGGTGCGCCATTCATCACCGATGGCGCTGTCGATCAGTGCGCTCAATTCCGGATTGCTGGAAGCCATCCAGCGGCGCGGCGTGACACCGTTGGTCTTGTTGTTGAATTTCTCCGGCCACATCTCGTAGAAATCATGGAACAGGTACTGCTGCAGCAATTGCGAATGCAGCGCGGCCACACCGTTCACCGAGTGACAGGCCACCACCGCCAGATAAGCCATGCGCACTTGTGGCGCATGCCCTTCCTCGATGATGGACATGCGCCGCTGACGCGACACATCGCCCGGCCAGCGCAGCGAGACCTGCTCCATGAAGCGCGCGTTGATCTCATAGATGATCTCCAGCAGACGCGGCAGCAGGCGGCCGAACATGCCCACCGACCACTTCTCAAGTGCTTCCGGCAACAAGGTATGGTTGGTGTACGCCATGGTCTGCGAGGTGATCTGCCATGCCTCGGTCCAGCCCAGCCCCTGCTCGTCCATCAACAGGCGCATCAACTCGGCCACCGCACAGGTGGGGTGTGTGTCGTTCAACTGGAAGGCGTTCTTCTCGGCGAACTGCTTGAAGTCCTTGCCGTGCCTGCGTACCCAGCGGTTCAGGATGTCCTGCAGGCTGGCCGACGCCAGAAAGTATTGCTGGCGCAGGCGCAGTTCCTTGCCGTTCTCGCTGGCATCGTTCGGGTACAGCACCATGGTGATGTGTTCCGCCGCGTTCTTGGCGGCTACTGCCTCGGTGTAACTGCCTGCATTGAATTCTTCGAGATTGAATTCCTCGGTCGCCGTGGATTTCCACAGGCGCAGCGTATTCACCGTGCCGTTCTGATAACCGGGAATAGGCATGTCGAACGGCAATGCCATCACATCCTGCGTGTCCACCCAGCGCACATGCAGCTTGCCGGACGCTTCGGTAAACATCTCGCTGCGCCCGCCGAACTTGACGCGCACCGCGTGCTCGGGACGCTCCACTTCCCATGGGTTGCCGTTGCGCAACCAGTGATCGGGATCCTCCACCTGCCTGCCGTGCTCGATGCGCTGGCGGAACATGCCGTATTCATAGCGCAGGCCGTAGCCGGTCACCGGGAGTTGCAGGGTGGCGCAACTGTCCAGGAAACAGGCGGCCAGACGCCCCAGGCCGCCATTGCCGAGACCTGCATCGCTTTCCTGCTCCTGCACATCTTCCAGATGCACACCGAAATTGCGCATCGCATCGGCAGTCTCCTGCGACATGTCCAGATTGAGCATGGCATTGCCCATCGCGCGCCCCATCAGGAATTCCAGCGACAGGTAATAAGCCTGCTTGCAGTTGGATTCATCGTGCGCCCGCTGCGTATGACGCCAGCGTTCGATCAGGCGGTCGCGCAAGGTATGGGCCAGCGAGGAATAGACCGGATAACCGGAAATGGTCTCTTTGCCCCAGCCCAGGGTGTGACTGAAGTAACGCCTGAAGTCTTCCATGACGCTGATCGCATCGGTGCCCAGGGGCGGCATGCTCATGATGCCGTGCTGTTTTGGTATGAACGGTTTGCTGGGAGGATTCACGATATGTTCCTGCTATGTGGAGGTTGCCGGAGGCTGGGATTCTATCAAATAGCCATCCCGCATCCCCCTTGCAACAGTATTGATTTGATTCGACGAGGCTTATTCCGAACGGCGCATGGTGCCGCCGGCTGCGGGGGCACCACCGCCGACGCTGATCACATGCTGCAGATCGACCGGCGGTTTCAGCTTGAGCAGCCGATACAGATTGCTCAGATTTTTGCGGAACAACACGTCGAACGATGAGACGCTCTGCGCCGAGTTGTAATCGCCGAACCACCAGAACCAGTCCGAACCTTCGCAGTCGGCCAGTTGCTCGGTGGCTAATCTGAGTTCCTCTTCGTTCAGCCGACCGCTGTTGGCGACGATGTCGTAGCTGCGCTTGGCCTCGCACAGCAGATCCCAGCCGCGGTTCTTGTCCGGCGAGCCGATCCAGGTGCTGAACGTGCCATACACCCAGCTGCCCGCGACCATCTGCTTCAACTTGCCGCACCTGCTGCGGCTCTTGCCTTGTTCGAGAGCGTGCGACACATCCTGGAAGGTCGTGGTCGTGATGTACGGGTGGTCTTCCAGCAAAGCGTACAGTTCCGACAAGAAGTAATAACCGTTGTACGGGTAGTATTCCCAGGCATTCTCGCCATCCAGGATCACGGACACGACCGGATCATGATCGCCATGCGAGTGCTTGTAGATATCCTCCAGCTGGCACACGAAATCTCTTGCCGCGTCATCGCCTTTCCACTTCGCATATTCGAAACCGATGCGGTCCGAAAGATGGTCGTCGCGGAAGAAGCAGTACACCGGCTTGCCGCTATCTTCCAGCACATAAGGCTGGTACAGATATTCCGCTTTATCCGGCAGCGGGCTGCCGTTCAACTCGCGCTGCAGACTGTGCGCCAGCACCGCCTGCCCGGTCGCCGTCCAGTGGCAACCGTGTTCGCCCAGCAGTTTCACCGTGGCACGCGACAGGCTACCCTCGGAAGGCCACATGCCGTTCGGCTTGCTACCGAAGTTCTGCTGATGACTTTCCACCGCCTTGTTCAGATGGGCCTGCGCACGACGCAAGCCGCCGGGGTAGTTATTGAGTCCCTGCGGCAAGGGCGCATCCGGCTCGCTCTCGCGCGCGGTTTTGAAATCGAGCAGCAAAGGCAGGATGGGATGATTGTATGGCGTGGTGGATATCTCGACCTGGCCGCGTTCGGCCAGGGCGCGATAACGCGGAATGATGCCGGCGATCAACTCGCCTATCAGCTTGAACAACTCCAGGCGCTCGGCATGGGTGAACAATGCCCCCTTGGTCATCAGGCGCGCGACCACTTCGTTCTCGCGCCGCACACTCTCGCCCGTCCACACCAGGTGATACCACACCAGCAGGTCGGCCAGATACTGCCCGGACAGATAGGTCACACTCTCGCGTCCGCGCTCCTCCACCATCTTCTGCAGATCGAACAGGTGCTGATAGGCGCGATACGGCTTCAGCATCTTGGTGTGGTTGCTCTTGAAGCAACTGTCCATGATGTGCAGTCGTTCCTCCTCGCTCAGTGCATCCAGGTCTTCGTGGCACAGCATTTTCAGCAAGCCGTCGCGCATCTCGCCGGTGCGGAACTGTTGCTCGTAATCCTGCAACTGCTCGACCAGGATGGGCACGAAGTTCACTACAGCACGCGCTTTGGGATGCTGTTCCAGGTGATAAGCCATGTCAGTGTAATCCTTCATGGCATGCAGATAGGTCCACGGCAGGGTGAACTCTCCCGTGAGGTAGTCGCGGTAGTCCGGCTGGTGCATGTGCCAGCAGAACACCAGCTGCAATTTCTTCTCTGTCTGTTTCTTGCGTTGCGGCATAAGTTGCTTCTATTCCTTCGTGTTATCTGACGTGATGTATGGACTGGCCCAGCATGTCCGGCGTGACCAGTGTGATGCCGCCTTTGGAGACATGGAAACGCTTGGCGTCTTCCTCGCGATTGAAACCGATGCGCATACCGTCGGGTATCTCGCAACGGTTATCCAGCACCACGCGGTTCAGCTTGACGTCGCCGCCAATGCGGCAGCCCGACAGGATGACGGAGTCGATGACTTCGCTGCGTTCGCCGACACGCACATCGGAGAACAGCACACTGTGGAACACGCGCGCACCACTGATGATGTCGCCGCCCGACACCATGGAGTCGATGGCCTCGCCGCGACGGCCTTCCTCATTGAACACGAACTTGGCCGGCGGCAGTTGCTCCTGATAGGTCCAGATCGGCCAGGTCTTGTCGTACAGGTCGAGGTCGGGCACCACATCGACCATCTCCATGTTGGCTTCCCAGTAGGCGTCGATAGTCCCCACGTCGCGCCAGTAGGCATGCCCGTCCGTGGACATACCCACGCAGCTCTTCTCGAAGCGATGCGCATACACGCGGTAGCGCTCGATCAGATAAGGGATGATGTCGTGGCCGAAATCATGGGTGGACGACTTGGTATCGGCATCGCGCACCAGCTGCTCGTACAGGAATTTGGCATTGAACACATAGATGCCCATGCTGGCCAGTGACCATCCCGGCTTGCCGGGGATCTCGGTCGGATCGGCCGGTTTCTCGGCGAATTTGACCACGCGGTCCTCTTCGCCCACCGTCATCACACCGAAGCTGCTTGCCTCCGCCACCGGCACTTCGATGCAACCCACCGTCATGTCCGCCTGCGTCTGCACATGCGCGGCCAGCATCTCGCCGTAATCCATCTTGTAGATGTGATCGCCCGCCAGGATGACGATGTATTCCGGATTGTAGCCGCGCAGGATGTCGATGTTCTGGAATACTGCGTCCGCGGTGCCGCGATACCACTCTTCCTGTATGCGCTGCTGCGCCGGCAGCAAAGCGACGAACTCGTTGAACTCGCCGCGCAGGAAACCCCAGCCCTTCTGGATGTGTTCGATCAGCGTATGCGCCTTGTACTGGGTAACCACGCCGACGCGGCGGATGCCGGAGTTGATGCAGTTGGATAAAGGGAAGTCGATGATGCGGAACTTGCCGCCGAATTGCACCGCCGGCTTGGCGTTCCAATCGGTCATGTTGTGCAGCCTGCTTCCGCGACCACCCGCCAAGATCAAGGCAACCGTGTTCTTGGTGAGCGCGCTGATGAAACGTGGTGAATGCGTATCCTGTGCCATGTTGCTCTCCCTTTATTATTGGTACTACTTTGCCAGTGCTGCTTTATATAACTCCAAATACAGTTGCGCGCTGTGGCGCCAGCTGACATCCCTTTTCATGCCGTTCAGCTGGATGCGACGGAACATCGGCGCATCGTGGTAACACTCGATCGCCCATTTGATGGTCTGCTGCAACGCGACCACGCCGGGTTCGTCGAATACAAAACCGGTGCCGTCTTCCTGACTGGCATTGGTTACCGAATCGGCCAAGCCGCCGGTTCGGCGCACCACAGGCGGCGTGCCGTAGCGCATGCCGTACATCTGGTTCAGTCCGCACGGTTCAAAACGGGATGGCATCAGGAATATATCCGCCCCGGCCATGATCTGGTGCGACAAGGGTTCGTCGAAGCGTGTCGACACTGATACCCGGCCGGTATAGCGCTGCGCCAGCAATTGATAGCGCCGCTCGAATTCCGCATCGCCGCTGCCCAGCACCGCCAGTTGCGCGCCGCCGTCCAGCAAGGTCGGCAGACATTCCAGCAGCAGATCCAGTCCCTTCTGATAAGTAAGGCGACTGACCACCCCCAGCAACGGCGCCTGCGCATTCACCTCCAGCCCCAGGCGTTGCTGCAGGGCCTGCTTGACCTGCGCCTTGGCGGCAATGTCCTGCACATCGTAATGCGCGGACAGATGCGGATCCGTCGCGGGATCCCACTCGTTGTCATCGATGCCGTTGAGGATGCCGCTGACGTATTGCTGGCGTGCGGTCAACAAGCCCTGCATGCCATAGCCCATCTCGGTGGCCTGTATCTCGTGCGCGTAGGTCGGGCTAACCGTGACGATGCGATCCGCGTATTGCAGGCCGGCCTTGAGGAACGACAGGTGTCCATGGAACTCAACGCCGTGCATGTGATACAGCGATTGCGGCAGATGCAGCGGTTTGGTCCATTCGTGGTCGAAGTTGCCCTGAAAGGCGATGTTGTGGATCGCCATCACGGTCTTCGCATGCGGCGCCTGCTCCAGCTGCAGGTAGGCAGGCACCAGCCCGGTCTGCCAATCGTTGCAGTGCACCAGCTCCGCCTGCCAGTTCACCGGCGACGCGCTGCTGCCCAGCATGGCAGCCACGCGCGACAGGAGGCCGAAGCGCATCGGATTGTCCGGCCAATCGCCCCCCAGGTGATACTGGTACGGCCCCGCCACCCGGCAGTAATACTGCGGTGCATCCAGCACATACAGCGGCACATCGGTCACGGGCATCTTCGCGCTCAGCAGACGCACCTCCGCCTGATCCTCGAACGGCTTGAAGGTGGCGACCACCTTCTTGCTCTTCAGCGCATCCAGCACTTGCGTATAGCCGGGCAACAGCACGCGCACATCCTGCCCCAGCGCCTGCAAGGCAGCCGGCAACGAAGCGCTGACGTCGGCCAGCCCGCCGGTCTTGATCAGCGGATGGACTTCGGAAGTGGCGAACAGAATGCGCATGGTGTTTATTGCCTGATGGATTTGTAGTGGTTGATCAGCCCGTTGGTCGAGGCGTCGTGCGAAGTCACCGGCTGCGCATCGCGCAACTCGGGCAGGATATGCGAGGCCAGTTGCTTGCCCAATTCCACGCCCCACTGGTCGTAGGAGTTCACGTTCCAGACCACACCCTGCACGAATATCTTGTGTTCATACAGCGCGATCAAACGCCCCAGCGTACGCGGGGTGAGGCGTTCGAACAGGATGGAATTGGTCGGTTTGTTGCCGACGAAGACTTTGTGCGGCAGCAGCACTTCGACGTCCGCTGCAGCCATGCCGGCGGCTTCCAGTTCGGCGCGCACCTCGGCCTCGTTCTTGCCCTTCATCAAGGCTTCGGTCTGCGCGAAATAATTGGACAGCAGCGTCGCGTGATGTTCGCCGAGCGGATGCTGGCTGTTGGCCGGCGCGATGAAATCCGCCGGGATCATCTGTGTGCCCTGATGGATCAACTGGTAGTAGGCATGCTGACCGTTGGTGCCGGTGCCACCCCACAGTATCGGGCCGGTGGCGTAATCCACGACTTTGCTCTGCCGGTCCACACGCTTGCCGTTGCTCTCCATATCGGCCTGCTGGAAGTAGGCGGTGAAATATTCCAGCGACTGATCGTAGGGCAGTATGGCGATGGAGGCGGCATCATGGAAATTGCGATACCACACGCCGAGCATGGCCAGGATCACGGGCATGTTCTGCGCCAGCGGCGCGCTGCAGAAATGCTCATCCATGTCGAGACCGCCCTGCAGCAGTTCCTCGAAGCGATCCATCCCGACATACAACGCGATGGACAGTCCGATCGCCGACCACAGCGAATAGCGCCCGCCGACCCAGTCTGAGAACTCGAACATGTTGTTGGGGTCGATACCGAACGCCTTGACCGCTGGTGCATTGGTGGACAACGCCACGAAGTGTTTGGCGACATGCGCCTCGTCCACTGCACTGGCCAGCAACCAGTCGCGCGCCGAGCGGGCATTCATCAGCGTCTCCTGGGTGGTGAAGGTCTTGGACGCGACGATGAACAGCGTCGTCTCCGGATTCAAGGTCGCCAGTTTGCTGGCGATGTCGGTACCGTCCACGTTGGAGACGAAGTGCGCACGCAAGTCCGGCAAGGCATACGCCTGCAGAGCCTGGCATACCATCAGCGGCCCGAGATACGAACCGCCGATGCCGATGTTCACCACATCGCTGATCGGCTTGCCGCTATAGCCGCGCCACACACGGTTGCGCACGCTGTTGCTGAACAAGCGCATCTTCTCCATTGCATGACGCACGCCGGGCAACACATCCTTGCCGTCCACCATGACCGGCGCATGGTCCTTTGCAACGGCCGCCCGCAGCGCGGTATGCAGCACGGCACGACCTTCGGTGAAATTGATCTTGTCGCCGGCGAACATGCGCTCGCGCATGCCTGTCACATCTGCCTGTTCCGCCAGTGCAAACAGACGCGACATCGTTTCTTCGTTGATCAGGTTCTTCGAATAATCCAGCAGTAGATCTTCGAAGCGCAGCGAGAACTTTCCGAAACGTTCCGCATCAGCGGCGAACGCCTGTCGCAAAGAGAAATCCTGCAACGAAGTTCTGTGTTCCTGTAGTGCCTGCCATGCAGGAGATTGCGTTAATTGAGACATATCCTGACCCCTGCCGATCTTGTTATACCTGTTTGTCTTTTGCCTGTATCAACTCGTCCGTTGCAATATGATGCCCGCCAGTGGCGGCAAAGTGACCTCGATGGACTGCGGCATGCCGTTGCATTCGAAATCGTTCGAATACATGCCGAAACCGTTGCCCATATTGCTACCGCCGTAATAGTGCGAATCGCTGTTGAATATCTCGCGATAGCCACCCTTGTGCGGCACGCCGATGCGATATTTTTCGCGCGGCACCGGCGTGAAGTTCAGCGCCACGATCACTTCCGAACCGTCACGCGCAATGCGGCGATAGATGAGCACCGACTGGTCGGCGTTGTTGCAATCTATCCATGAGAAACCTTCGTGCGAGAAATCCAGTTCATGCAGTGCCCCGACATCGCGGTACAGCATGTTCAGGTCGCGCACCAGGGTCTTGACGCCGCGGTGCTCGGCACGATCAAGCAGGTACCAGTCGAGTTCCGAGCCGACCTTCCATTCCTGCCCCTGGGCCAGCTCGTTGCCCATGAAGTTGAGCTTTTTGCCCGAGATCGTCATCTGATAGGTGAACAGCAGGCGCAGGTTGGCGAATTTCTGCCAGCCGTCACCTGGCATCTTGTCCAGCAGGGAGCGTTTGCCGTGCACCACCTCGTCATGCGAGAACGGCAGCACGAAGTTCTCGGTGTAGGCATACAGCTGGCCGAAGGTCAGCATGTTCTGGTGATAACGGCGATGCACCGGATCGTGTTTGATATAGGCCAGCGTGTCGTTCATCCAGCCCATGTTCCACTTCATGGAGAAGCCCAGGCCGCCCAGATAGGTCGGACGGGACACCATCGGCCACGAGGTGGATTCCTCGGCGAGCGTCAGCGTGCCGGGGAAATGCTCGTGGGTCATCACGTTCAGCTGGCGCAGGAAGTCCACCGCTTCGATGTTCTCGCGTCCACCAAACCTGTTCGGCAACCACTGCCCCGCCTCGCGCGAATAATCCAGATACAGCATGGAAGCCACGGCATCCACGCGCAGACCGTCGATATGGAATTCCTGCAACCAGAAGTGTGCGTTGGCCAGCAGGAAGTTGCGTACTTCGTTACGTCCGTAATTGAAGATCAGCGTACCCCAGTCCTGATGCTCTCCCAGACGCGGATCCTCATGTTCGTACAGTGCGGTGCCGTCGAAATGCGCCAGCGCCCAGCTGTCTTTCGGGAAGTGCGCCGGCACCCAGTCGAGGATCACGCCGATGCCAGCCAGGTGGCAGCAATCGACGAAATAGCGGAAATCATCGGGCGTGCCGAAGCGGCTGGTCACACCGAAATAGCCGGTGGTCTGGTAGCCCCATGATTCGTCCAGCGGATGTTCGCTGACCGGCATCAGTTCGATATGCGTGAAACCCATCTCCTGCACATAAGGCACCAGGCTGTCGGCCAGTTCGCGGAAATTGTAGAAACGGCCGTCCCAGTGACGCTTCCATGAACCGGCATGCACTTCGTAGACATTCAGCGGCTGATGTTGCCAGTCGCGCGTTGCACGTTGCGCCATCCAGCTCTCGTCTCGCCAGCCATGATTGCCCAGCGACACCACACGCGATGCCGTGCCCGGGCGCATCTCGAAACTGAAACCGTAGGGGTCGGTCTTGGTCAGCAAGGCGCCGCTGTGGCGGCTGCGGATCTCGAATTTGTACAGCTCACCCAGGCCAATATCGGGGATGAATATCTCCCAGATGCCGCTGCTGCCCAGTGAGCGCATGGGATGCACGCGCCCGTCCCAGCCGTTGAAGTCACCCACCACGCTGACACGCTCCGCATTCGGCGCCCAAACCGCAAAACGCACGCCCCACACGCCTTGCAGTTCCATGTGGTGAGAACCCAGTGTGCGGTATGCCTGTTGCAGCGTGCCTTCCGAGAACAGGTGCAGGTCAAGGTTGCTGATGCTGCTACCGAAGGTGTAGGCATCATGCACTTCCAGCAGATGATTGAAGTAATTCAGGCGTAGGCGGCATGGGGTCGGCAAAGCCTGCTTGCCTCGCCACATGAAAAGTCCGGCCGCATCGTCGCGCTCCAGCTGCAGCCAGGTCTGGCCGTCGAACACCGACACCTCTGTGGCGTAAGGCTGGAACACTCGATATACGTATTCGGATCTGGAATGATGCAACCCCAGATAGGAAAAGGGGTCATGGTGACGCGCTTCTAATAAGGCGCGCTTATTCTGGCTTTCGTTCGGCATTTATCGCTCCTGTACCGCAATATAGCCTGTATAGGCTGACAGAACAATGTGAAGGTATGAATACCAGATGATAAACGAGGGATAAGTCTGGTGCGAAAGGAGAGACTCGAACTCTCACGCCTTGCGGCGCTGGAACCTAAATCCATAGATTAAATCCCACCAAACCCATTGCCTGCGCTGTTTATATTGATTCAAAAATAATTATCCGGCAAAAT
>JAQUAD010000050.1 GCA_028687425.1 Sideroxydans sp. | reverse complement strand
CCGTTTGTAGTTCAGCAGTCCTTCACCTTCTCGCACGATGCAAGCAGCGCGATATGAAACGGAACGGAGAATGGCAATGAGATAGAAACTTCAAAACCGGTTGAGTGTTTGGGGAAGCCCTTGTAGTAGTGCTAACCTTTCGGCCTTAATCTTAAAAAGGTAACTCCGATTTGACTTGCCGTATGCGTTATGAATGCGAATGGCCTCAATCGCTCAGAGCCGCTATCTAGAGGTTGCAATAAACAAATCTGTTCGCCTAGAACCAATATCTAATCAGCCCATATACTCCCAGCATAGAGCTTATCCAGCTGTCATAAAGTCGGCAAGCTGATCTATAGTCCATGTCCGGTGCAGAATCGCTGCCAGTTAACGCAGCCATACGGTACTTCCTATTAAGAATGGATATCTACAATTCCCTTGTGAAATGGACACCAAATTGTCATAAATATATTCGAAATATCTACTCTCACACCTCACTCCAAGGATGTCCGCATTGAATTACCTATCACTTGGTTGGAGGGTATATGACATTGAAGTGCTCAGAAGAAACTATTTATCTCACTAAGTGATATGGAATTCAGTTTGGATTGCTTGGAAGAAACTTTAAGACTTGGGCCGAAACTTTTGGATACAGGCTGAGCTTCAAAAACTAAAGGGGCTTACATTGCTGTAAGCCCCTTGAAATCTGGCTCCCCGACCTGGACTCGAACCAGGGACCTGCGGATTAACAGTCCGTCGCTCTACCGACTGAGCTATCAGGGATTTGATGCGGGCGCTATACTAGCGTCAGAAGGGCATTCGGTCAACATCGAAGCAGAAATATTTATGTATAGAAGATGATTGACGAGGCTGTGTGTACTTAATCCAATCCAATTACAATGGGCGACATGGATAAGAAAACAGTATTAATAAAAACCAGCAAGGGCGAAAGTGAAGTTTCCAGCATGTCTGGAGATATGAAGCGAGTGCTACTGCTGATAGACGGTAAATCAACTTACGCCGAAATCATCAAGCATGCCCCGCCCAGCTTGCGCGGCGATCTGCCGGACATCATCCAGCGTCTGAACGACTCCGAGTTGATTCGTGACAAATCAAAAGTGAATGCGGCGGGGCCGAAGATCGTCGCTCCAAAAGTTGTTGCACCCAAAGTCGTTGCTCCAAAATCCGAACAGCTCGGAGAGGAGCTTGATTTCACAAGTATGAGTGCTGCACCAGCCTCCGCAGCTACGGCAGCAGAGGCTGCGCATGCGAAAGCGTTGCATGAGGCCGAACAACTAAGAGCGCAGCAGGAAGCGGCGAGACATAAGGCTGAGGCCGATGCGAAAGCCAAAGCGGAAGCTGAGGCACGTGCTCGCGCGGAACAGGAGGCTGCACGAGTCAAGGCTGAGCTGGAGGCAGCTGCCAAAGCGAAGGCAGAGGCAGAAGCTGCAAAGTTAAAGGCAGAGCAAGAGGCTGCGCGTATCAAGGCTGAACTGGAGGCTGCGAAAGCGAAGGCGGAAGCAGAAGCCAAAGCGCTGGCTGAAGAGCGAGCAAGACAGGAGGCAGAGGCAGCCCGTATCAAGGCTGAAGCCGAGGCCGCAAGAATCAAAGCCGAGCAGGAAGCTGCACGTATCAAGGCCGAACAGGAAGCTGCCCGCATCAAGGCTGAACAAGAGGCCGAGCGAATCAGGGCCGAACAGGAAGCAGCACGTATCAAGGCTGAGCAGGAAGCTGCAGCGAGAGCGAAGGCTGAGGCTGAAGCGCGCGCTAGGGAAGCTGCCGAAGCTGCACGGTTGAAGGCGGAGCTGGAAGCGGCCAAGGCAAAAGCGGAAGCTGAAGCAAAGGCGCTGGCAGAGGAGCGGGCGCGTCAGGAAGCCGAAGCCGCACGATTAAAAGCGGAACAGGAGGCAGCCCGCATCAGGGCTGAGCAGGAAGCCGCCCGCCTCAAGGCGGAAGAAGAAGCAGCACGAGTCAGGGCCGAAGAAGAGGCCAGGGTCAAAGCCGAACAGGAAGCAGCCGAGCGTGCCAAAGCTGAAGCGGCCGAAGCCGCGCGACTGAAGGCAGAAGCTGAGGCTGCACGTGTCAAGGCAGAGCAAGAGGCTACGGAAAGAGCCAAGGCCGAAGAAGAGGCACGGATCAAGGCCGCAGCAGAAGCTGCAGCCAGAGAAAAGGCCGCAGCGGAGGCGCGCTTCAAAGAGGAGCAAGCTGCTGCACGCTTGGCAGCTGAGCGTGAAGCTGCTGCCGAGCGGGCAAAAGTAGAAGCGGAGGCCGCGCGCAAAAAATCCGAAGCAGATGCTGCCAGAAAGGCACAAGCCGAAGCGGAAAAGGAGGCTGCGCCTGCAGGATTCCAGATTGATCTGGCCGCTCTGACAGAGATGGATTCGAATGCTGTGGATGAGCTTGCGCGATCTGTTGCGCCGAATGCCGAGCAAGAAGTGCCCTTGGTCGAAAAGCCGGTTAAGCAGAAAGAACCCGAGGCGAAACAGGATATGGCTGCCGAGATGGCGCGATTGAAGGCCGAGCAGGAAGAGGCAAGATTGCGCGCCGAACAAGAGGCGCGTGCCCTGGAGGAAGAGCAGGCACTGGCCGCCGAGCAGGAGAGCGCCTGGGCCGAGGCTGAGCAGCGTGCCGAGCAACAGAGCAAACTGGATGCCGCACAGGCAGAAAAGGAAGCGGCTTTGGCGAAGGCAAAAGCCAAGCAGAAGTCTTCAACGAGCAAACGTCGTACTCCGCTCCCATTGGGCAAGATCACGGCGGGGGTCTTGTTGCTGGCGCTTGTTGCGATATTCGTGCTGCCGCTGTTCTGGCCTATGCAGGATTACATCGCGCCGCTGGAGCAGCGACTTTCGGAACGTCTCAAGCAACCAGTGAAAATCGGCAACATGAGCGCTTCGCTATTGCCGATGCCGAAGATCGAGTTGGCGGATGTGAAGGTGGGTGCAGCAGGTGAGCTGACAGTCGCTACATCCACGCTGAACTTCGATCCGCTCTCGTTGCTGTCCGACAGCAAGACGATAAAGGATTTGGCATTGCAGGACACGGTCGTGCGCGGGACAAATCTGGACAAGGTCGCTGTATGGCTGAAAGGAATGGGGGGAGATGCACAGTTTCCGCTTGAACATGTCACGTTGCGCAACTTGAAAATCATCTCCGATGAAATATCTGTGCCGTTGCTGCAAGGGGGCGCTGATTTCGATCAGGGTGATTTCAGCCGTTTGGCATTGCATAGCGACGATGAGAAATTCAATGTGGAACTCAAGGCGGTCGCGAATCGTACCCAGATCGTATTCGGTATTCGGGATGACTCATTGCCGCTCTTCCCTGCTGCCTTGTTCAGTTCCTTCAACGCCAGGGGCGAGGTCAATGCTCAGGAGATAAATATCTCGGATTTTGATGCGCATGCCTATGGCGGGATATGGTCAGGGAAAGGGAAATTGAACTGGAGCCGAGGCTGGAAATTCGATGCGAATATTCAGGCCAAAACGATGGAGTTGACTGAGTTGTTTCCGAAATATGGCCTGTCGGGCGAGGTGTTCATCGATGGTGAACTGACAGCCAGCTCCGGCGCACTCGCGAATCTCGCTCAGTCGCTAAGGATCGACGCTTCATTTGAGGCTAAGCGAGGCGTCATCAATGGCATAGACATGGTCGAGACTGCACGCTTGGTGAGCCATGAACATCTGGTTGGCGGACGCACTCATTTCGATGAGCTGAACGGGTCGTTTGTGGCGGATGGCGGGCATGTGCGCTTCCGCAGCGTGCGTATCTCTTCAGGTATGCTGAAAGCTTCGGGGACTTTGGAACTGGCAGCAGGCGGCCAACTTTCCGGTGCATTCAATTCGGAGATCAAGATGCGTTCCGGCAATAATCCGCTGGTGCTGTCCGGCTCCGTTTCGGAGCCCAGATTGCGGGCGCGCTAGTCCCGTCTATTTGAACATTCTGCTCAGGAAGCCCAGCAGTCCGGAGCTCTCCGCTTGCTGTGCTTTGACCGGTGCAGGATTCGGATTCACTGAGGCAGGTTGGGGCCCCGGTAGCGGAGCGACTGTTTTTGTCGGCAGTCCCAGCATTTCAAAGGCGATGTTCAGTTGTTCAGCATGATTGTCATTGAAGCTGAAACAGCTTTCTGGCGTGCACCCCAATCGACTGGCTGCGGAAACGTTCTGCCAAGCCACGAATTTTGCGGTACCCGTTGCCTGCAAACTGGCGACAGTCACTACATCTGCGTAATCGGGCAATCCACTTTCATTCTGGCGCTGCAGGTTCTCGTAACCGGAGACTACGTCCAACATCTCCTGCGGGAAGTGCCAGTTATCCAGTAGTTTGATCCCTACTTTTGTGCCAAAACGACGCAGCAGCGCTTCCAGTGCATCCGCTTCCAGCCGAGGGTGGTGGCGGTCCGCGTAGATGCACAAGGGCAGGGAGCCCAAGTTGTGGACCATGCCTGCCAGCATGGCTTGTTCCGGTTTCAGGTGACGCTGGTGCAGCGCAATGACGAAGCTGTTGGCGGCGACGATGCGGCTGCGTTCCCATAGCTGTTTAAGCTTGCGGTCGATGAGCGGGCTGCTGGCCTTGAATAATTTGCTGACGGTCACGGTGATCACGAGGTTGCGCAACAGGCGATAGCCAAGGCGCGAGATCGCGGCACGCATGGTGTCCACGCGTGCACCGCCGCCGGATAGCGCAGCGGTGTTGGCGGCCTTGATGATGTGCGCGGTGATGACCGGATCGGCCGTCAACAGATTGACCAATTGATCTGCCGATACGTTCGGGTCATCGATCAGGTCGCGAACCTTGATGGCGATGTCGGGGAACGTCGGCAGGTCGAAACTGCCGGAGTCGAGTGCTTCATCGACCTCGCTAACGATTGCTTCAAGCTGCTCTGCTTGCATATTCAAGCCAGGGCTTTTGCCATGCGCTCCAGGGCCTTCTGCAGGTTTTCCATCGAAGTCGCGAAAGAGAGGCGCATGTAACCTTCGCTGCCGAAGGCCGAACCGGGCACGACAGCTACGCCGGCTTCCACCAGCAGGTATTCCGAAAGCGCGATATCGGTCGCTTCCTTGATGATGCCTTTCTGGTGCAAGGTTGCGATGGCGGCACGGGCGTCGGGGAAGGCATAGAACGCGCCGCCGGCCTTGATGCAGCTAAGCCCCGGGATCTTGTTCAGTTCGTTCACCACGAATTCGTGGCGTTCACGGAATGCCTTCAGCATGGGGGTGATGCAACCCTGGTCGCCGTTCAGTGCAGCTTCCGCTGCCACCTGCGAGATGGAGGTCGGATTGGAGGTGCTTTGCGATTGCACGTTTTCCATCGCAGTAATGATGTTCTCCGGGCCGGCGGCATAGCCGATGCGCCAACCGGTCATGGCGTAGGCTTTGGATACGCCGTTGAGCACCATGGTGCGCGGATACAGATCCGGGCAGGCATTGAGGATGTTGCAGAACTTTTCGTCAGTCAGCGCAATGTGTTCGTACATGTCGTCGGTGGCGATGAGGACGTCCGGATGCTTGCGCAGCACTTCGCCCAGCGCTTTCAGATCATCCAGAGAATAAACTCCGCCCGACGGGTTGCTCGGACTGTTGATGACGACCATCTTGGTCTTGCTGGTGATCGCGGCTTCAAGCTGTGCGGGTGTCAATTTGAAACCTTGCTCGATACCCGCTTGCACGATCACCGGCTTGCCTTCGGCGATGAGCACGATGTCGGGGTAGGACACCCAGTATGGCGCGGGGATGATGACTTCGTCGCCGGGATTGATGGTTGCCAGGACAAGGTTGAAGAAACTCTGTTTGCCGCCGCAGGAAACGAGGATCTGCTTTGCGTTGTAGTCCAGGCCGTTATCGCGCTTGAACTTGGCGATGATGGCCTGCTTCAGCGAGGCCGTGCCGCCTACCGGTGTGTATTTGGTGAAACCCTTGTTGATGGCCGCAATGGCAGCGTCCTTGATGTGTTGCGGAGTATCGAAGTCCGGTTCGCCAGCCCCGAGGCCGATGATGTCTTTTCCTTCAGCTTTGAGTTTTGCAGCGCGGGCGGTAACAGCAAGGGTTGGTGAGGGTTTGATGGCTTGAACGCGCGAAGAGAGAGGCACGATGTTTCCTTGGGGGGTTGGACAATGGCTGAGATTATACGCGTGAGGATTCGGGCGGTGTATCACTTCAGCGCCTAAATTTAGTACATTCGAGACCAATAGCGGCGGTGGCTCTGACGGTATGGATCCACATCGATTCCATCGGGTCGCAGATCGACACTGATGGCGCCATGCAGGTCGGAACGCAGGATATTGATCCCCTGTTTCCGGTAACGGCTGACGACATCCGGATGAGGATGATGGAAACGGTTGCGATATCCGGCAGTGAACACGACATATTGCGGGGAAACCGCTGTCACAAAAGGCAGGCTGGAAGAGCTTCTGCTGCCATGGTGCGGTGCTATCAGCAAATCTGCGCCAAGCTCGCCAGGGTGTTGAAGTAACAGTCCTTCTTCGGCTGCTTTTTCGATGTCACCGGTGAGCAGGACATGCCGCTCACCTGCGCCTATGCTTATCACACAGCTTTGGTCGTTGTCGTGTCGTTTGGTGGAAGGAGATTCCGGTGGGGACAGCACTTCGAATTGGATACCGTCCCAGTCCCATCTCATGCCATCCCGGCAGGCATCGGTGTCGGGGATTCCCGCCAAGCGACTGTCTTCAGCATCGATCGAGGTCAGTGTACGATCGGTCGGGATAGCCTGCAACACGGAGCCCGTGCCGCCGATATGGTCTATATCGCCATGGCTCAATACCAGCGTGTCCAGATGCGTCACCCCTAAGCCGCGCAAGGCAGGAACCAGGATACGGTTGCCGCTGTCGGCTTCGCCTGCATAGTCGGGGCCGGTGTCGAACAGCAAGGCATGATGCTGTGTCTGAACGGCGACAGCCAATCCTTGCCCGACATCGAATATCCACAAGCGGGCCGAGCCTGATGGCGGTGTGACGGGCTCTATGATGAACATCGGCAGCAGCAGGAGGGGGCCGAAAGCACGCATGGGGAACCCGTGCGGTGCCAGTATCCAGAGCGCGCCCAACATCCCTGAAGCTATCGCCCAGACCGGCGGTGCATGTTGTGTCCATACGCTCACAGGCAGCCCATCCAGCAGGCGTAACAATGCCATGCAGAACGTCATCGCATAGTGGGCAAGGTGCAATGTCCAGTCGAAACCCGGCAGGGTGCCGAGTAAGGTGAGTGGCACCACCAGCAGGCTGACCAGGGGAATGGCGAATGCATTCGCCAGCGGTGAAACCAGAGAAAGCTGCTGGAACAGGGCCAGCAATGGCGGGATCAGGCCGATGGTCATCGCCCATTGCACCTTGCCGTATTCCTTCAGCCAATGCGGTCGGCCGAGGCGGTTTGCTGAAACGTAGAAGATCAGTGCAACTGCGCCAAAGGAGAGCCAGAAACCGGGCGCGAGCACCGCCCAGGGATCGAGCAACAGCACCACCAGCAAAGCAGCGGACAACATCTGGGCAGGCGAGACATTGCGTGATAGCAGCAACATGGCAGCGAAGGTGGACAGCATATAGAAGGTGCGTTGTGCCGGGATCTCGAATCCGGAGATCAGGCTGTATGCCAGTGCCACTGCGACGCCGACCAGTGCCGCTGCCTTGCGTGCCGGCAGGTGCAACGTCAATCGTGTGCTGCGCCGCCAGAGCCAGTAAGTCAACCCGAAGAACATGCTTGCCAGCAGGGTGATATGCAGCCCGGAGATGGACATCAGATGATTCACGCCGGTGCGTGTGAACAATCGCCACTCATCCTGCGTGATGCTGGCCTGATCGCCGATGGCGAGGGCGACGAGGATCCCCGCGTAGGGCGCATCCTGCAAAGTCTCATGAAAGCGCTTGCGCAACGATTCGCGTATTCGCTCTACAAGGTAAGCAGGTTTATAGACTGTGGCATCGATGCGCTGTGGCTCGGCCTTGTTGTAGATATAACCGGTGGCACCGATGTTTCGTTCCAGTGCCCAGACTTCAAAGTCGGTAGTATAGGGATTGCGCGTCGAATGAGGTTGTTTCAGGCGCACGGTGAAACGCCAGCGTTCTCCTGCATGGAAGTCGGGCTCGGGTCGATCGTCGGTCTGGTAGCTGGAGAGCTGGATGCGGGGCGGAACAATGGCGCCCTGTGTCTCTACATGTTCTACGTCGAATGCAAAGCGCTGGCCGCGCTCTTGCAAGCGTGGCATCTCTGCCACGACGCCGGTCAAGGTGATGTTCCTGCCTTGCCACTCGTCCGGCAGGCTGGCATGCAAATGGAGTTGTGCGATGAAGGCCGCATGGCAGAAGCCGAGCAGGGCGGCGCACGACAACATCAGTACGTGACGCAATAGATGGGGAAGTGAACGCGGCAGCAACAGGCACAGCAGTGCCAATGGCCAGTAGAGCGGCAGCGTTGGCAGTGCCTCCATTTGTTGCAGGTACCAGACGCCGAGCGCGAAGCTGAGTGCAAAGGAAACCATGCAGCTAGCCTAACCGAGCATTAGAATTCCGTCATGCGCAAATTCTTTCAGGAAAGACTTCCGGGGCGGGAAGGGGTATTGCAGAATCGGTGGCTGAAGCCGATTCGACACTGGTTGCACCATCCCAACCTGTGGCACCTGAATCGCCGCTCGGTTGCAGGCGGGGTGGCGCTCGGCCTGTTCTGCGGGCTGATCCCCGGCCCTTTTCAAATGCTGGCGGCGGCATTCCTGGCGATGTGGTTGCGAGTCAACCTGCCGGTGGCGCTGGTGACGACCTTGTATACCAATCCATTCACCATCGTCCCTTTGTACCTGCTGGCGCACCGCATCGGTTTGCTGGTGCTGGGCGTGTCCGTGCAGACGCCTGTTGCGGATTTTCCGCAGCTCAACTGGAAGGATGGATTCGAACCTTTCTGGCAATGGCTGCTTGCATTGGGAGAACCTGTGCTGATCGGGTTGCCTGTGCTGGCAATAGGAATCGCCTTTATCGGATATTTCGCAGTGCGTTTTGCCTGGCGACTGGCAGTGCAATGGAAGTGGTATCAGCGCACAAAGCGCCACGCGGGCCGGTATTGAGCAAGCCAGCAGTGTAGTGATTCTGGTAGTGTCATAAAACCAAGTATTTTATAGGGAATAGGTAGAATCCTCATATATATAGGCCGTTCGGCATATTGTTCATGCATTCTCCTGATGTTATACCTGCCCAATCTGAAATTGGGAGCGGTGATGACAGCTACATGGAAGGGATTGGATGTCAGTACTTCTGAAGCATTGTTCCGGGCAATGATCCATGCCGGCCCCTTGCCGATGTTCGTTATATCTGAAGGCCGCTGTGTTTACGGTAACGACAGGTTCATCAAGATGCGCGGTTGCGAAGATGGCGAGTGCACTCTGTGCGGGCTGGGCGAGTTGCTGGACGATTCCGACAGTCAATTGCTTTCCCAAGCTGTGTCGCGTTTGAAGCATGGCGAGGTGACGCGCATGTCACTGAATCTGCGCCGCGAAGATGGTCAATTCACGGCAGTCGACCTGTCCATGAGCGGGATGGAAATGGCCGGCAAGGCGTTTGTGCTGGCCATCATCAACGAAAAGACCGAGAAAGAACGGCTGCGACGTCTGCTCGACCGGCTGGCTTTCCATGATTCGCTGACCGAGCTTCCCAATCGCGTCCTGCTGTTCGATCGCATCAATCAGTCACTCTCCAGAGCTTTAAGAGAACACGAGCACTTTGCGGTAGGGGTGCTGGATCTGGATGGCTTCAAACCCGTCAATGACATGCTGGGCCATGCGGCAGGTGATCTGCTGCTGAAAGAGATCGCCCGTCGCTTACGCCATAGCGTGCGCAATGTGGATACCGTCGCCCGCTTGGGCGGTGATGAGTTTGCGCTGATCCTGCAAGGGGTCGGTTCGGTAGAGGAAGCAGACGGCGTGCTGAACAAGATAATCCGGGAAGTGGCTCAGCCGTTCAATCTGGAGGGGAACGAAGTGGCGGTGCATGCCAGTATCGGCATTGCCTTCAGTCCCCGGGACGGCGCTTCCATCCATGAGCTGCTGGGACGCGCCGATTACGCGATGTATCAAGCCAAGAAGACAGGCGGCGGCACTTACCGCATCAGCAACGGAGAGATCGCGCCTATACCTCCGCGCCACCAGCTTGAGCCGCTGATCGATGTGGTCAAACTCGGTATCGAGCTCATCGACGAACAGCATGAAGAGATCGCGGACAATATTCGCGGGATATTGCAGGCGCTCTCAGGGAATGAGTCGCGGGACGAGCTGAAGCACCGGGCAAAACATCTGCACCTGCTCACCCAGACGCACTTCGAAACAGAGGAAGATTACATGCTGCGCTACGCATTGAGCGGGCAGGAGAGACATCGTTCAGAGCATGCTGATCTGTTGCACAACTTGCAAACGATACAAGAGAATCATGACGGCCACGGCTTCACCGTGCTGGCACATTCCTTCAAGGAGTGGCTGTTGCCGCATATCGAATCGGAGGATGCCAGGCTGGTCGAACAGCTCAAGTCTGCAGGCATCACCGCATAGTTGTTTCAGCCGGCCGTCAGCGCTCCATCTACCAGGCGCAAACTGCGCTGCATCTTGCCCGCCAGTTCCAGATCATGGGTGACGATGATGAAGCTGGTCTGCAATTGACTGTTCAGGGTCTGCATCAATTCGAATAGCGCATGCGCACTGCTGCGATCCAGATTTCCGGTCGGCTCATCCGCCAGCACGCATGCGGGACGGGTGACCAGAGCGCGGGCCACGGCGACACGCTGGCGCTCACCGCCGGAAAGTTCGGTGGGGTGGTGGTGCAACCGGTGTCCCAGTCCAACTTGTTCCAGCATCGCGATGGCTTGCGGGTGGGCATCAACCGGCCTCATGCCGCGGATCAGGAGCGGCATGGCGACATTCTCGATCGCGGTGAACTCCGGCAGCAAGTGATGGAACTGATAGACGAAACCAAGTGAACGATTGCGCAGTGCACCGCGCTGGGTCTCATTCATCTTTGCCACATCCTGCCCCAGTATGCTGACACTGCCGCTGCTGATACTGTCGAGTCCGCCCAATAGATGCAGCAGCGTACTCTTGCCGGAACCGGACGCGCCGACGATGGCGAGACTTTCGCCGCGTGCCAGCTCGAGGTTCACACCGTTTAGCACGGTGACACTCAAATCGCCTTGTGTGTAGGTCTTTTTCAGGTCGCTGCAGGCGATGACCATTTCAGTATCCGGCTTATTCATATCGCAATGCCTCCGCCGGTTGCACCTTGGAAGCGCGCCAGCTTGGATACAGTGTGGCGAGTACGCTGATCAGGAAGGACATGCCGGCGACGACCAATACATCGCTCTGACGCAGGTCGGAGGGCAGCTCGCTGATGTAATAGAACTCCTTGGCCAGGAACTGCACGCCGAACAGGTGCTCGATGAACGGCACGATGGTGCCGATGTTGACTGCCAGCAGCACCCCGCCCAGTACGCCGATCACCAGGCCGATAAGGCCGATCACCACGCCTTGCACCATGAATATCTGCATGATGCTGCGGGGCGAAGCGCCCAGTGTGCGCAGGATGGCGATGTCGGCCTGCTTGTCGGTAACAGCCATCACCAGCGTCGAGACGATATTGAAAGCAGCGACCAGCACGATCAGCGAAAGGATGATGAACATCATCTTCTTCTCCATCGCCACCACCGCGAAATAACTGGCGTTCTGTCGCGTCCAGTCGGTGGTCCAAAGATCGACCGGCAGCTTGCTTTCCAGTGCACGGGCGATCTGCGGGGCCTGGTCGAGATCGTTCACGCTGCCGCTGATGCCGGTCACCGTGTCCTGCATGCGATACAGTTTCTGTGCGTCGTTCAGGTGTATCAGCGCCAATGCGTTGTCGTAGGGCGACATGCCGATCTCGAAGATGCCGCTGACCTTGAACTGTTTCAGGCGCGGCAGCATGCCGGCAGGGGTGAACTGTCCTTGCGGTGTGATCAGCAGCAACGGATCGCCGACGCGGGCGCCCAGGGAGCGGGCCAGGTCGACGCCGAGAACGATGTTGAATTCGCCCGCCTGCAGGCTGTCCAGCGAGCCGTGTTTCATCTTGTCGCCGAGTGCGATCAGGTTCTGTTCGGCTGCAGGCAGGATGCCGCGCACCATCACGCCTTGCACGCGCTCGCCCTGCGACAACATGCCCTGGCCGGTGACGTAAGGTGCAGCGGCACGCACGCCGGGCTGGCTGGCAACGCTATCCAGCATGTGCTGCCAATCCGCGATCCCTTCACTGCCGATCACCTGCAGATGGGGGGTGATGCCGAGGATGCGTGCGCGGATCTCTTTCTGGAAACCGTTCATCACCGACAGCACCACGATCAGCGCCATCACGCCCAGGCCGATGCCCAGCATGGAGATCAGCGAGATGAAAGAGATGAAGTGGTTGCGGCGCTTGGCGCGGGTGTAGCGCAGACCGACGAATAGTTCAAAGGGTTGCAAGGTGATTCCCGTATTTTTTACGGGCGTTAGTGTGCCACAAGGTGCAGGGCCGCGAGTGCTAAACTCGCCGCCCATGGAGCATCTATATCTCATCATCCCCGATCTCATCCTGCCGCGAGAGATCGCCCCCGATACGCAAGCCGAGCTTTCTTTGCTAGAGAAGATGCTGGCGCGCGCCACACATGAAAGTCTGCCGGCGAAAGCGGTCGAGAGCTGCTTGTGCGAACTGTTCGATGTCGCCGGTTCTGCGCCCCTGCGCGCCGCAGGCGATGGTCTGGAAGTGGCGGGGGGCGCGTGGATGTGCGCCGATCCGATCGAGTTGCAGCGGCAGCCCGCGCAGGTGATGGTGCGGCCCGATGTGCTCTGTGAGGCCGACGAGGCCGTCGCATTCTGTGAAACATTGAATGCACATTTCGCGGCGGACGGCATCAGCTTCCACGCTCCTCATCCGCGGCGCTGGTATCTGCAGATGGCTGAAATCGGCGAAGTGTCCATGCCCACACTGGCTACCGCCGCATGGGGCGATGCGCGCGAGATGATGCCGCAGGGCAGGGATGCCGTGCGCTGGCGAGCCTTGGGCAACGAAATCCAGATGCTGCTGCATGGACATGCACTCAACCAGAAGCGTCTGGAAACAGGGCAGCCGCCGATCAGCAGCCTGTGGTTGTGGGGCGGTGGATGCACTGCTGAAATTCAAGCGTCAGTCGATGCGGCCGGTGGCGATGAACCCTTGCTTGCTTTTGCGCGCGCTGCCGATTTGCCGTGCTTCGTAAAGTTGTCGGACATGCTGGAAAGCGATGCCCCCCGCGGTGCCTGGTTGGCGAACGATTTGCTGGCGCCACTACGGCATCATGATCTCTACCAGTGGCGGGAGAATCTGCTCGTGGTACAGGGTGATCTGATGCAAGTCATCTGGCAGGCATTGGGTGCGGGCAAGCTGCGCGAGCTCACGCTCGATGTGCCGACTGCGGAGACATTGCATCGCTTTGAACTGAAGGCCGGCGACCGCTGGAAAGTCTGGCGCCGCCGTCGGCCATTGGCAGCCTATTCTGTGTAGAATCGCCACAAAACAATCAAGGATGCAGGTATGAATTTCTGGCACGATGTGGTGACTTTTTTCTGGGGGCCGGAATCCCTGCCCCTGCTGGTGATGGTGCTGGGATTGTTCTTCCTGTTGCATCATTTCCTGCGTGAAGAACGTCCCGGTGTCTTCAATACCGTCGCCTTTTATTTCGTCTGTGTCCTTGGACTATTCATTTCGGGTGTCCTGCATGCGCTCGGCATAGCGCGCGGGGCCGACATCCTGCATGAGGTTTCGGTGATCGGTGCCGGTGTGGCCGTGATCCGCATGTGGGGTTTGATTGTGTTCCGTCTGGTCCTGCCGAAGATCAAACTCAATCCGCCGCGCATCACCGAAGATATCTTCGTCATCATCGCCTATGTCGCATGGTTCATGGTCCGCCTGCGTTATGCAGGGCTGGATCTGGGCAGCATCGTCGCGACATCTGCGGTGATCACCGCGGTGATCGCGTTCGCGATGCAGGATACCTTGGGCAACATCCTCGGCGGTCTCGCCCTGCAGCTGGATAACTCCATCGAAGTGGGGGACTGGATCAAGGTGGACGATCTCGCCGGCAAGGTGGTCGATATCCGCTGGCGCTCGACGCTGGTGGAGACACGCAACTGGGAGACCGTGGTGTTCCCCAATTCGCAACTGATGAAGAACAAGTTCATGGTACTGGGACGGCGTACCGACCAGCCTGTGCAATGGCGGCGCTGGGTATGGTTCAACGTGTCGCTGGAGGCGCCGGCGCCGCGTGTGATCCGCGTGGTGGAAGACGCCGTCCGTCAGGCCAGCATCCCTAATGTAGCCAGCAATCCGCAGCCGAATTGCGTGCTGATGGATATGGACGACAAGGGATATGCGCGTTATGCGATGCGTTACTGGCTGACCGATCTGATGCCGGATGATCCGACCGATGCCATGATCCGCTGGCACATCATGACCTCATTGCAGCGCGCCGGCCTGAAGCTGGCGGTGGATGAGCGTCATATCCATCTGACCAAGGAAAACGAGAAGTATGAAGATGCGCAGCATCAGCAGGAGGTCTTGCTGCGCCTGAAGACCTTGCATCATATTGATCTGTTCTCGTCCATGACCGAGCAGGAGCTCAAATGGCTGGCCGAGCATCTGCGCTTCGCACCGTTTGCCAAGGGGAACCTGATCACCCGGCAGGGTGAAAAACAGTCGCACGGGCTTTACATCCTGATCCGTGGCGAAGCGGAAGTGTTCCTGGAAGCCGAGAACGGCGAGAGACGCACGCTCAATGTCTTGCATAAGGGCGATTTCTTCGGTGAGATGGCATTGCTGACCGGTGCACCGCGGCGTGCCTCGGTCATGGCGCTGACCGATGTTGAGTGCTACCGCCTGGATAAGGATGCCTTCGAAGAGATCTTGCGTGCACGGCCTTCCATTGCGGAGGAGGTCTCGCACATGCTGGCGGTGCGTACAGCAGAACTCAATAGCGCCAAACAGGATATCGACATGAGCGCGAATCGCCATGACCTGACACAAAGCAGCGGTGAAATATTGGCGACCATCAGGCGTTTCTTTTCGCTCGGCAAGTAAGGCATTGAAAATTAGAATTTCCTTTGTGACAGCATTTAAACCCGTTCGGTTTGCAGCACGGCATGTTGTATCATGCCGCCCGTGAATGATCCTTTGAGATAGTAAACATGAAACTGACCTTCCTGGACTTCGAACAACCGGTCTCCGACCTGGAGAACAAGATCGAGCAACTGCGCTATGTGCAGGACGATTCGGCGCTGGATATTTCGGATGAGATCGGCCGCCTGCAAAAGAAGAGCCAGAGCCTGACCAAGGACATCTACGCCAAACTCACGCCCTGGCAGATCTCGCAGGTCTCGCGCCATCCGCAGCGTCCTTACACGCTCGATTACATCGAACACCTGTTCACAGATTTCGAAGAGCTGCACGGCGACCGCGTATACGCTGACGATGCTGCCATCGTGGGTGGTCTGGCACGCTTCAACGGCCAGAGTGTGATGGTCATCGGCCACCAGAAAGGCCGTGACACCAAGGAGCGTCAATACCGCAATTTCGGTATGCCGCGTCCGGAGGGCTATCGCAAGGCGATGCGCCTGATGCGTCTGGCCGAGAAGTTCGGCATTCCCATTATGACCTTCATCGATACACCGGGTGCCTATCCCGGCGTCGGCGCGGAAGAACGCGGTCAGTCCGAAGCCATCGGTCGCAACCTGTATGTGATGGCGGAGCTGCGTGTGCCCATCATTTGCACCATCATCGGCGAGGGCGGTTCCGGCGGTGCGCTGGCCGTGGCGGTAGGCGATGCCATGCTGATGCTGCAGTACGCGACTTACTCCGTGATCTCTCCCGAAGGTTGTGCCTCTATCCTGTGGAAGAGTGCAAGCAAGGCTGAGGAAGCCGCCGAGACACTGGCGATCACGGCTACGCGCCTGAAGACGCTCGGTTTGATCGACAAGATCGTCAGCGAGCCCCTGGGCGGTGCTCATCGCGATTATGACGCGACCATGGTCAGCGTGAAGAAGGCGCTGGCGGAAGCACTCAAGCAGACCCAGAGCAAATCCACCGACGAATTGTTGCAGACGCGCTTCACGCGCCTGATGGGCTACGGCAAGTTCAAAGAGATCGAGCTCCAGTAGTTCTGGCATATCCCAACTGACGCGACGTTCGTCGATGTCGCATTCATCTTTTCAACGGCATCCATTCCTGGACCGGATCGCGGCGCAACTGGCGCCGTTGCTGCCGGCGGGCGGCAAGTTATTGCTCGGCTTGAGCGGCGGCATGGATTCGGTCGTGCTGCTGCATGTCCTCAATCGTCTTGCCCCCGAACTGGAATTTACCCTTTCAGCCATGCATGTCCATCACGGCATCAGTGCGAATGCTGATGCCTGGGCCAGATTCTGCGAGGGGCTTTGTGCGAGCTATGGCATTCCGCTTGCGATCAAGCATGTCGACATCGCTCCCTTGAAAGAAACCCATGGCATTGAGGCATCGGCGCGCAAATTGCGTCATGCAGCCTTTGCCGAAAGCGGAATCCCTTTCGTGGTGCTGGCCCACCATGCCGACGATCAGGCCGAAACCCTCATGTTGCAGTTGCTGCGCGGCGCCGGTCTGCGCGGCGTTTCCGCCATGCCGTTCGTGCGGGAGCAGGGAAAGCAGTTACTGCTGCGACCGATGCTGGAGATCGGCAGGCCGGAATTGCTCGCCTATGCGCAACAGCACGCTCTGGAATGGATAGAGGATGAGAGCAACGCGGATGATAGCTATCCGCGCAATTTTCTGCGCCATCGCCTGTTCCCTGTGTTGACGGAGTGCTTCCCGGCCTGGCGCGATACGTTGGGACGCAGCGCGAACCATTTTGCCGAGGCTACCGGAATTCTGGATGAGGTGGCGCTGGCGGATGGCGCGGGTGAACAGTTGCTGGCGGTAACGAGGCTGGAAGCTTTGTCCTTGCCGCGCGGCAAGAATCTGCTGCGGCATTATCTGCACGGACAAGGCGCGCCGATGCCGCAGGAAGCGCAGCTGGACGACATGCTGAAGCAACTGCGCTGCGCGCGCGACAACGCGGATGTCTGTGTGAATTTCGGCGATTGGCAGGTGCGCCGGTATCGAGGGCTCGTGCATGTGATGCGTGCATTGCCGTCATTCGATCCGATGTTGCGTGTGGCATGGCAGGATGAGGAGAATCTGTACTGGCCACCACTACAGCGTGAATTGCGCTTTACCCTGACGACAGGCCAAGGCATCAGCAGGGAAAAGCTGTCGCAAGGGCCGGTGAGCCTGCGCTTGCGTAGCGGCGGCGAGACCTTGCAGCCGCATGCGCTTGCGGCTAGGCGCAGTATGAAGAACCTGTTGCAGGAACATAGCGTGCCGCCTTGGCAACGCGAACGTCTGCCCTTGCTGTTTTGCGGTGAATCTCTGGTCAGTGTGGTCGGCGTCGCGGTCGATTCCGCGTTTCAGGCAAGAGCAGGAGAGCAATCTGTAATGGTGATGTAAGCAGGATTGGCATATGATGCGCTTGCAGATGCAAGACGTAACCGTTCCAGTCAATTCTTCAGGGAGAAGAACATGAAAATATTGAGCGTGTTGTGCAGTGCCTTGTTGTTCAGTCTGTCCCTCTCCGCGCAAGCGGGTCCCATCATCATCAAATACAGCCACGTCGTCGCAGACACCACGCCGAAAGGTCAGGCGGCACTAAAATTCAAGGAGCTGGCGGAAAAGAAACTGCCCGGCAAGGTCGAAGTGCAGGTCTTCCCCAATAGCCAGCTGTTCGGCGACGGCAAGGAAATGGAAGCGCTGTTGCTGGGCGATGTACAGATCCTGGCGCCTTCGCTGGCCAAGTTTGGCAAGTACACCAAGAAGCTGCAGATCTTCGATCTGCCGTTCCTGTTCGACGATATCGATGCGGTGGGGCGCTTTCAGAACAGTGCCAAGGGACGTGAGTTGCTTACTTCCATGTCCAGCAAAGGCATCATCGGTTTTGGTTATATCCATAACGGCATGAAGCAGCTGTCTGCCAACAAGCCACTGCGCACCCCGGCGGATGCCAACGGCCTGAAATTCCGCATCCAGGCATCCGACGTGCTGGAAGAGCAGTTCAAGGCAGTCGGTGCCAATCCGCAGAAGATCGCATTCGCCGAGGTCTATCAGGCTTTGCAGTCCGGCGTGGTGGATGGTGCAGAGAATCCCTGGGCGAACATCTACACCAAGAAATTCCATGAAGTGCAGAAGTACATCACCGAAAGCGGGCATGGCGTGCTCGATTACATGGTGATCGCCAACGATGACTGGTGGAACGGCCTGCCGGACGATGTGAAGCAGGGCTTGAGCGAAGCAATGACTGAATCCATCGCTTACGGCAACAAGGTGGCTTTGGAAGAGGATGCCAACTTCCGTCAGAAGGTCATCGACGACAAGAAGGCCAAACTGATCAAGCTGACCAAGAAGCAACGTCAGCAGTGGCGCGAAGCGATGAAGCCGGTGTGGGCCAAGTTCGAAGCTGATATCGGCAAGGACCTGATCGATGCCGCTATCGCTGCGAATAAAGTGCCGGCCAAAGAAAAGCACGATAAGAAAGAAAAGATGTAATACAAGAAAGAATAAACTTCACTGAAGCTAGGTGATGTTGCGTCCCCGCCATGCACGGGGACGCCATAGGGAGGTTGCATGAAGTTATTGAAACGACTGGACGAATGGCTGATCGCCATTCTGCTGGCGGCGATGACGCTGCTCACCTTTGCGCAGGTGGTCATGCGGTACGTGTTCAATTCCGGTTTCACCTGGGCGCAGGAACTCACCTCCATCCTGTTCGCCTTCATGATCTTCATTGGCATCTCCTACGGTGTGCGTGTCGGGGCGCATATCGGTGTGGACGCACTGATCAAGCTGTTCACGCCGCGTGTGCGCCGCATCGTGTCTATCGTCGCTGTGCTGTTCTGCATGTTGTACGCCGGGATGGTGATCTACGGTTCTTTCCAGTATGTGATGAAGATGCGCAAGGTCGGTATCGAACTGGAAGATCTGCCGATCCAGATCTGGATGGTACGCGCCATCCTGCCCATCGGCTTTGCCCTGCTGGTGCTGCGTTTCCTGCCGGTGCTGTACAACCTGATCCGCGGCAAGGCTGACCATCTGCGTCTGGCAAACGAGGTGCAGGACGCGCTTAAGCTCAAGGCAGAGGAGAGCGGGAAATGAACACCCTGTTCCTGTTCTCCTGCCTGTTTTTCTTCATGGCGATCGGCATGCCGGTGGCCATCTGCCTTGGTCTTTCCAGTCTGCTGACCATCGCCTTCTTCGCACATGATTCGCTGGCTTCGCTCTCCATCAAACTATATGAGACCAGCGAACACTACACCCTGCTGGCCATCCCGTTCTTCATCCTCGCCGGTGCCTTGATGTCGACTGGCGGTGTGGCGCGACGCATGGTCGATTTCGCCATCGCGGCCGTCGGTCATTTGCGTGGCGGCCTGGCCATCGCCTCCATCCTCGCCTGCATGTTGTTCGCGGCAGTTTCAGGGTCCAGTCCGGCCACGGTGGTCGCGGTTGGTTCCATCGTCATCGCCGGGATGGTGCGCAGCGGCTATTCGCAACCCTTTGCGGCCGGGGTGATCTGCAACTCGGGCACGTTGGGCATCCTCATTCCGCCTTCCATCGTGATGGTGGTGTACGCCGCCGTGACCGAGGTCTCGGTCGGGCGCATGTTCATGGCGGGTGTAATCCCGGGGCTGTTGCTGGGTGCGATGTTGGCGGCAGCCGTGCATTGGCGGGTGCGCAAGCTGAATATCGAACCCACGCCGCGCGCGCCACTGCGCGAAGTGTTCAGCAAGTTCCGTGAGTCATTGTGGGGGCTGGCATTGCTGATCATCATCATGGGCGGCATCTATGGCGGCGTGTTCACGCCGACCGAGGCAGCGGCCGTGTCAGCTGTGTATGCCTTGTTCGTGGCGGTATTCATCTATCGGGACCTCAAGTTCAAGGACCTGCCAGAGGTGTTCGTCGAGGCCAGCCGTACCACGGTGATGCTGATGTTCATCGTCGCTAATGCCATGTTATTCGCCCATGTGCTGACCACCGAGCGCATCCCGCAGACCATCGCCGAGCAGATCGTGGCTTATGGCATGGAGCCGTGGATGTTTCTGCTGGTGGTAAACGTCATCCTGCTGGTGGCGGGCAACTTCATGGAGCCGACCGGCATCATCCTGATCCTTGCCCCCATTTTTTTCCCCATCGCGACCCAGCTCGGTATCGATCCCATCCATCTGGGCATCATCATGGTGGTCAACATGGAGATCGGCATGGTTACGCCGCCGGTCGGCTTGAACCTGTTCGTCACCAGCGGCATCACCGGCATGAGCATCATGGAGGTCACCCATGCCGCCTTGCCATGGCTGATGGTGTTGCTGGCCTTCCTCGGGCTGGTCACCTATATCCCCGAGATCAGTCTGTTCCTGCCGGACTTGCTGTTCAACTAGGCAGTTGCGCCACCGGGAACCTAGCGCCGCAGGGCTGGCAGGTTCCGCTCATTCTCCACGGTCCGTGCTGCGACATCGCAGGTAAACCCTGCTAGAATCGCGCCCTCAGAATTTTCTGATTCACAATAATCATTTGGAGAGAAGCATGGCTGTCGAACGTACCCTTTCTATCATCAAACCCGATGCAGTCGCCAAGAACGTCAT
>JAQUAD010000087.1 GCA_028687425.1 Sideroxydans sp. | reverse complement strand
CGCACGGCGTGAGCCAGATGGCGCACTCGGTCACGGCCAATGCCAAGCAGCAATCCGCCAAGGCATCGCAGGTGAGCGACGCCATCGAAGGCATGGGCAGCACCATCAAGACCATCGCCAGCAATGCCGGCAACGCGGCGGCAGCTTCCAGCAAAACGCTGGAACTGGTGCGTTCCGGCAGCGATACCGGCCGAGCCACCATCGTCGCGTTGAACCAGATCGACCAGACCGTGGCCTCCTCGGTGCAGACCATGCAGGCTCTGCATCACTCGATCAAACAGATCGGCTCGGTCAGCACACTCATCAAAGACATCGCCGACCAGACCAACCTGCTGGCGCTGAACGCGGCCATCGAAGCAGCACGCGCCGGCGAGCAGGGACGCGGCTTCGCAGTGGTGGCCGACGAAGTGCGCAAACTGGCAGAACGCACGTCGAACGCAACCACCGACATCAACAAGATCGTGCAACTGATCGAGAACGAGACCGACGGCGCCAGCAAGGCGATGAGCATCGCCAAGCAGGAAGTCGCGCAAGGCGTGCAGCACGGCGAAGGCATGGGGCAGCTGCTGCAGCAGATCGAGGATTCCATGCACATCGTGTCGGACATGATGCGCCAGATCGCCAGCGCCACCGAGGACCAGTCCGCCGTCGGCGAACACATCTGGCGCAACATCGATTCCGTCGCCACCATCAGCGCCGACACCGCCGTCAGCTTCGAGCAGGCGCGCAACGAGATGTTGATGCTGGCGAACTCATCCAAAGTGCTATTCGATACGGTCGGCCAGTTCAAGCTGGCAGAGGCGGCCTGATTCAGGCTGACGACAAGCCGATTCCGACCAGGCCCATCACGACCAGCAACACACCTGACGCACGCTGTCGCCAGCCTTCGTGTTCCTTCAGCCACACGATGCCCAGCAGCACCGTGAGCACGATGCCCGCGTTGGTGAGCGTGACGGCATAGGCGGCGGGCAGCCAGCGCATCGCATAGATCACCAGTGCGTAAGCCGTGCCCACGCCCAGCGTACCGATCAGCAGCGCGCGCCGTGAAGGTGTGACCGCAGGTATCCAGCGTCGTGTGCGACGCTTCTGCTCGCCGCACAGGAACAGCCAGCCGATGGCGTAGTTCACGCACACGTAACCCAAGGCGACATGCAAGCCATCCAGATGCCCGGCGGCCACCTTGTCGCTGAGGCTGTACACCACGGTCATCGATGCGGCGAACAAAGCAGACGGCCAGGCCTTGCTCAAGCGGCGCACGCCGTCGTGCGAACTGGTGGCGATCAACCACAAGCCGGCTGCCGCAACGAAGATGGCGAGCCAGGACAGCAAGGGAAAGTCGCGTGCGAAGAACAGCGTTTCGATCACGGCGATCAGCAGCGGCGAACTGCGCACCATGGGATACACCGCACTGGCAGGCGCTGTGTGGTAGGCCGCACGCAGGCCCAGGAAGTACAGGCCGTTGGCGGTGCCGCTGATCGCGGCACACAGATACAGCACCGGGGATTGCGCTGCGGCATGCAGAAATGAGGGCATGGCGAACGGCGCAAAGACCAGCACATGCAGGCCGACGATCCACCACAGGAAATTGGCGTCGCTATGCGTGCGCCGCGTCAGCAGATTCCATGACACATGCAGCAGCACCGACAGGCCGACGGCCAACAACGGGGTCATGGCACTCCGATACAGATCAGCGTTTCACCATCGTATGCCAGCTTCATACCTGCCGGCAATGCGTCTGGACGGTCCTGCAACCAGGCATCCAGCTTGTGCCCGATGTGCATCAGCACCATCTCGCTCTCGGGAAAATGCTGCGCCAGCGCGACCGTTTCGAGCAGATCGAAATGATTGCGCGGTTGATCCGCGCCCGGCGGGAAAGTGCAATCGAGGCAGAGGGTATGCGGCTGCCAGCGTTGCAGGAATTCCAGCGTTGCGGGCGGCAGTTCGCGGCAATCGGAAAGATAGGCCAGCCGTGCGCCTTCGTGCTCGATGCAGTAACCCAGCGTGGGTTTGGAATGCACCAGCGGTACCGCCGTGATGCTCACCTCGCCCAGCTCGCGCTTCTCGAATTTGGACAGATGCGTGAACTTCAGCGGGCCGGGGGATTTGTACAGGTCGGCGCAGCCTTCGCTGTCATGCGGTGCGTACACATCCAGCGCACCCTTGCCCCAGCGCAGATGGAACAGGCCCTGCACATGGTCGGCATGGAAGTGCGTGACCAGCACTGCATCCAGTGCACCCGGCGGAAAACGCTCCGCCACATCCATCACGCCGGCATCGATCAGCAGACGCGTCTTGCCCGCTTCCAGCAACGCGCAGTTCGGCTGGCGACGCACGCTGGTATCGACACGCGCCCTTGTGCATATCGCGCACTCGCAACCCCACAGCGGCACACCACCCGCTGCGCCGGTCCCGAGAAAGGACAGCCTCATATGCCCACCTCTTCATGGCTGCGTATCAGTTCGACGAACTCGGGGCCGGTCGTGTGCAGCGGCGCATCGTTACGGAAACGCAACAGCTTCCCGTGCTGCACGGAGGCGAACTCGCCCGCGCGTTGCAGCCTGGCTTCGATGTCTGCCGCGCTCTCGCGTCCGCGTCCCTGCAAGCGTTCGCGCAGCACTGCGGGCGACACTTCGATCAGCACCGGCACCAGTTCCGGGTAGCGGCGCGAGGCCTCGTGCAGATAGGCGCGCGAACCGTTGAGCACCACGGTCATCCCTTTCGCCAGCCAGTGGTTCATTTCGCAGCCGATGCCGTAACGCAGGCCGTGGCTGTGCCAGTGCAGAGGAAACAAGTTACGCTGCACGCGGGTCTCGAACTCGTCCTCGCTCAGCGCCACATGGTTCTCACCACCCGCATCCGGCGGACGGGTGATGTAGCGGTGCGCGAACACCACATTGGCATCCTGCGCCAGCTTGAAACGCGCATGATTCATCAGGCTGTCCTTGCCGGAACCTGATGCGCCGATCACATAGAGCAGGACGCCGCTCATCTCAGGCACCGTGATCGAAAGCCAATGTCATCACCGGCAAACCATCCGACCACACGCGCGACACTTGCGGCAGGCCGCCGAGGTAACGCACGGCCAGCAGGTCGGCGCGCTTGCCCGCGGCGATGGAACCTCTGTCGTTCAGGCTGACGGCGCGGGCCGGGTTGCAGCTGACCAACGCCACCGCTTCATGCAGCGGCAGCCCGAGCAACTCCGGCAGTTTCATCACCGCAGGCAGCAAGGCCGCCGGGGAATAGTCGCCGCACAGGCAATCCGCCGCACCTTCCTTCACCGCATCCGCCGCGCGCATGGAACCTGATTGCGAACCGCCGCGCACCACGTTGGGTGCACCGAACAAGGTAGACAGTCCCGCACTGCGCGCTGCACGTGCGGTGGGCAGGTTGATGGGGAATTCGGAGACGGTGACGCCCAGGGCCTTCACCACCTCGACCTTCTCCGGCTGGTCGTCGTCATGGCTGGCGAGCGGGATGCCGAGTGCGCGCGCACGTTCGGCCAGCTGTTCCATGCGCAGCTTGGCGCTGTCGCCCTGCGCCAGTTTTGCAGCCAGCAAGGCTTCGAACTCGGCATCGTCTTTCTTGTAGGTACGGGACAGGAACTGGCGATAGGCCTCGACGTTCTTGAATTGCCCCTGCCCCGGCGTGTGATCCATGAACGACAGCAGGTGGATCTCGCCGTTATCCAGCAACTCGTTCAACACTTCGGGCGCGGTCGGGTCGGTGATCTCGTAGCGAGCATGCACGCGGTTGTCCACCAGCGCATGTTGCTGCCAGGCATGCACCGCGCGCGCCAGCTCGGCCGCAGTGGCATTGTTGCGCACGCCCAGCTCGGCGTTGGCGAACGACAGCGCGTGATAGATGGTGGTGATGCCTGCGGCCGCATTGCGTTTGTCGGCCTGCGCGCAAGCGAAGTCGAACGGGAAATGCACACCGGGACGCGGCTCGGCTTCCTTCTCCAGCGCGTCGCAGTGCAGGTCTATCATGCCCGGCATCAGGGTGTGGCCACGCAGGTCGATCTCCTGCGCTCCGGCGCTGCTGGCCGGGTCGATGGCGACGATCTTTCCGTCCGCGATGAGTACGGCGGCATCAGCCAGCGTCTCGTTCTCCAGCACGACTTGCGCGCCGGTCAAATAGAAATGAGTGTTCATACGGTTTCCTCTGCGGGTTCAACGATAGCGACGGGCGGTGACAGTTCGATGACGCTGTCGGCCAGCCGCTGCACCAGTTCGGGGTGATGGAAGATGGCGAGCATGGCGATGCCGCTGTCTTTCAACGATTCGAGATGTGCGACCACGCGTTCAGTGGTGGCCGGATCAAGACTGGCAGTCGGCTCATCCAGCAACAGCAGACGCGGACGTGCGATCAGCCCGCGCGCCAGATTCACGCGCTGCTTCTCGCCGCCGGAGAATGTCGCGGGCGGCACGCTCCACAGGTGTGATGGCACCGCCAGTTGCGTCAACAGCTCGGCGGCACGCTCACGTGCTTCCGCACTCGCCACACCGCGCGCGATCAAGGGTTCGGCGACCACGTCCAGCGCCGACTTGCGCGGCAGGCAGTGCAGGAACTGGGTGACGAAACCGATCTCATTCTTGCGCAGTTCCAGCATGCGATGCTCGTCTGCTTGCGCGAGATCGACCACTTCATTGTCAGCCGTGCGGTACAGGATGCGCCCGGCGCTGGGCAGGTAGGTGCGGTACACACCTTTCAGCACCGAAGACTTGCCCGCACCGGTCGGGCCGATCAGCGCAGTGAGTTTGCCGGGATACACGCTCAGGTTCACCTGCGAAGCGGACGGGATGTGCTGGTCGCGCTCGTGCAGATGGAAGGTCTTGGCGTAATGCTCGATAGTCAGGAT
>JAQUAD010000003.1 GCA_028687425.1 Sideroxydans sp. | reverse complement strand
CGCCCACTGCGTGGATACCGAACACGTCGAGGGAGTCGTCATAGCCCAAGGATTTCTTCAGGCCAGACACTGCCCACAAGCAGACCGGACCAACGATCAGGCCGAGGACGATGGCGCCCATCGGGCCGACCAGACCGGCAGCCGGGGTCACAGCGACCAGACCAGCAACCGCACCGGAAGCGATACCCAGCATGGAAGCCTTGCCGCGCATCATCTTCTCGGCAGCCATCCAGCTCAGTGCAGCAGCAGCGGTAGCAACGATGGTGTTCAACAGGGCCAGCGCTGCGCCGCCAGTGGCTTCCAGGTTGGAACCGGCGTTGAAACCGAACCAGCCCACCCACAGCAGGGATGCACCGATCATGGTCATCGGCAGGTTGTGCGGAGCCATCGGCTCTTTACCGTAGCCGATACGCTTGCCGATCACGATTGCGCCGATCACGATTGCGCCGACCAGTGCTGCGATACCGGCGTTGATGTGCACAACAGTACCGCCGGCGAAGTCCAGCGCGCCCTTCTCGAACAGGTAGCCGCCGGTTGCCCACACCATGTGTGCGATTGGCAGGTAGGAGAAGGTGAACCACAGTGCGGAGAACACCATCAGCGAACCGAATTTGATGCGCTCGGCGAAGCCGCCGATGATCAGCGCAGTGGTGATCGCTGCGAAGGTCAACTGGAAGGCCACGAAGGTGAACTCGGGGATCACGACGCCGTCGGTGAAGGTGGCAGCGGTGCTGTCACCGGTCATGCCGGCCAGGAACAGCTTGCTCAGGTCGCCGATTGCCCAGTTCATCGAGCCGCCGTCACCGAAGGCCAGCGAGTAGCCGTAAACCACCCACAGGATGGAGATCAGCGCGAAGATGCCGAACACTTGAGACAGTACGGACAGCATGTTCTTGGCGCGTACCAGGCCACCGTAGAACAGGGACAGGCCGGGAACGATCATCAGGATCACCAGCAGCGTGGACAGCATCATCCAGGTGGTGTCGCCCTTGTCGGGCACGGGTGCAGCAGCAGCGGCCGCCTCAGCGGTAGCTGTCACGGCTTCTGCAGCAGGGGCAGCTTCCTCGGCGAACGAGGGGCTGACTGCACCGAACAGCACGGCCAGCAGCATAAAAGAAGCGAGTAGTTTCTTCATTTCCATTCTCCTTAAAGGGCTTCCGGACCGACTTCGCCGGTGCGGATGCGGATCACTTGTTCCAGGTCCGACACGAAGATCTTGCCGTCGCCGATCTTGCCGGTCTGGGCGGCCTTCTCGATAGCTTCCAGCACGCGATCCAGCTGGTCGTCCTTGATAGCGGCTTCCAGCTTGATCTTGGGCAGGAAATCCACCACGTATTCAGCACCGCGATACAGCTCGGTGTGGCCCTTTTGGCGACCGAAACCTTTTACTTCGGTGACGGTGATGCCTTGCACGTCCATCGCGGACAGTGCTTCACGCACTTCGTCCAGCTTGAACGGCTTGATGATTGCAGTAACCATTTTCATCATGACTCTCCTTGAGTGTTCCGATTCATTTGCCTTTCCCTTTCCGGGGATCGGCGGAGGGGCGGCGAACCGCCCCGGGTCAATTACAGCGAGCGGCTGATCGCGAGAACCAGCGTGCCTTTGCCCAAGTCATTGCCTTGCGGGTCGAGGTAGTTGCTCAGGTTGGTCTTGCTGTAAGTCGCGCTAAAGCCATAGCCGCCGATCTCTTTGGAGACGCTGAAGTTGTAGTCGGTGTAATCGGAAGACGGGCTGTTAGCGATCGTCTGCTTGCCGTAGTGCGCACCCACGGTAACGCCGGCATCTTCCACATCATAGCTGGCGCTCAGGTCGAAGTAGCCGCTGCCGCTGGAATTGGCCACGCCGAACAGGTCGCCGGTGCTGCGGGAATACTTGGCAGTGAGGAACATGTAGCTGACAGAACCGTAGATTTCGTTGGTGTTGGCAGACAGGTTGCTACCGTAGTCGCCTGGGTAGTTGTAACGCAGGAAGCCCACGTCGTAACCGATGCCGCTGGCTTCGCCGGAATAGCCGAGATAGGTGTCGAACTCGGTACCGGCATTGTTAGCGGTACCGAAATCGCCCAGCCAGCTGATGCTGGAACCCCACACGCCGGCGTAGAAGCCGCTCTCGTGTGCGTAGTCGAAACCGCCTTGCAGTGCCGGCTTGTTACCGGTTTGCGAGATGCCGCGATACAGATAGTTGGTGGTGATGCTCACGTTGGCGCTGAAAGGAGATGTTTCTTCAGCCATAGCGGGAGCAGCGAATGCAGCAACCAGAGCAGCAACAAGCAGTTTTTTCTTCAACATGGTATTTCCTTTCGTTTAGTTTAAGACGGGATAAAAAGTATCCACGCTTTCCCTACAGCAGCAACCGTGCCAACCCGCTGAAAGCCAATAACTGCGGGGTTTTTGTGTGCGGGCAGAAAATTGGCGCACTTCGAAGGTGCACCGAGTAGGCGCGGATTCTGAGGTTGACGCACACAGTTGGTGCGGCAGATTTTGATACACTGCGGCCACACGAATAACAGGGAGAAGCACCATGCTGAATGCAAAGTTCTTTGAAGACATGTCGTCGAAATTGAACGAGGCCGTGGCCAATAGCCCGGCCAAGGACTTTGAGAAGAACGCTCGTGCCTTGCTGGCACAGGGGTTTTCCAAGCTCGATCTGGTGACGCGCGAGGAATATGAAGTGCTGGCCCAGCGCGTGGACAAGCTGGAAGCGCGCCTGGCCGCGCTGGAGTCGAACAAGTAATCCATCATGAGCCTTGCTGTTCTGTACAGCAGAGGTCTGTCAGGCATGGAGGCCGCGCTGGTCACGGTCGAAGTGCATCTCGCCAACGGGCTGCCGCAATTCACCATCGTCGGCTTGCCCGAGGCGGAGGTCAAAGAGAGCAAGGATCGCGTACGTGCCGCCTTGCAGAACTGCCAGTTCGAATTCCCCGCCCGCCGTATCACCGTCAATCTCGCGCCCGCCGACCTGCCCAAGGAAAGCGGGCGCTTCGACTTGCCCATCGCCTTGGGCATCCTGGCTGCATCGGGTCAGATACCCGCCGACAAGCTGAATGAATATGAATTCGCCGGTGAACTGGCGCTGACCGGGGAACTGCGCCCGATACGCGGCGCGCTGGCGATGACCTATCGTGCGGCGAACAGCGGCCGCGCCTTCGTGTTGCCGGAAGCCAATGCCGCCGAAGCGGCGCTGGTGGATGATGCGGCTGTCTATCCGGCGCGCTCGTTACTGCAGGTGGCTGCGCATTTGAGCGGACGCGAACAGATAGCGCGTTTCATCCCGCAGGTGGAGAGTGCCGCGCCAGACTATCCGGACATGAAAGAAGTCAAAGGCCAGCTGGCTTCCAAGCGTGCGTTGGAAATTGCCGCGGCAGGCGGCCATTCACTTTTGATGAGCGGGCCACCGGGTACGGGCAAGAGCATGCTGGCCGCGCGCTTTCCCGGCATCCTGCCGGGCATGACGCAGGAAGAGGCGCTGGAGAGTGCCGCCATGCAATCGCTGGGCGGTACCTTCGAACTGAGTCGCTGGAAAACGAGGCCCTACAGATCGCCCCACCATACGGCGAGCGCCGTCGCGCTGGTGGGCGGCGGCAGCAACCCGCGTCCGGGCGAGATCTCGGTGGCGATGCATGGCGTGTTGTTCCTCGATGAACTGCCGGAGTTCGATCGTAGCGTGCTGGAAGTGTTGCGCGAACCTTTGGAAAGCGGACGCATCACCATCTCGCGCGCGGCGCGTCGGGCCGATTTCAAGGCGCAGTTCCAGCTGGTCGCGGCGATGAACCCCTGCCCATGCGGCTATCTCGGTCACTTCAACGGCAAGTGCCGCTGCACGCCGGATCAGGTATTGCGCTACCGCAACAAGATATCCGGCCCCCTGCTGGATCGCATCGATATCCAGATCGAAGTTCCGGCGGTGCCGCAGGAAGATCTGCTGAAGCAAGCGGATGGTGAAGGCAGCGCCGCCATTCAGCAACGCGTCGAAGCCGCCCGCCAGCGCCAGCTTGCTCGACAAGGCAAGCCGAATGCCCAGCTTACGGTGTCGGAGATCGACGCACATTGCGCACCGGATGCACAGGGCGAGGCTTTGCTGAGACAAGCAATTTCCAGATTGAACCTTTCAGCGCGTGCCTACCATCGCATCCTCAAGGTTGCGCGTAGCATCGCCGATCTGGCACAGAGCCAAGACATCCAGACCGCACATATCGCCGAAGCGGTGCAGTACCGGAGGATGGACAAGGCGAGCTGAAGGGTGGCTGTTTGAAGCAGCAGGCCTTCAGGATCAGACCCTAGTGTTTGGACTTGGGTACCAGGGGCACGTATTTCGCATCCTCGTGCAGGATGTGATTGAACAGCCAGGTCACCATCAGGTTATTCAATTCGATGGCGGCTGTGTCGCTGGCATCGAACCGATCGCGCAATTCGCGTACTTGAGCTGCGAATTGTTCATGCAGCACTTTGTGTTCGTCGAGCTGGGCATAGTTGTATTCGTCCAGCATGCCTTCTTCGAATGCGAAATGCGTCAGCGTGTAATCGACCAGTTCGTCGATGACGTCCTTCATCGCGACTTTGCCGACGTTGCTGTTGTGCACGTTGTACAGTTTATTGATGTACTCGACGATGCGCTTGTGCTGGTTGTCGATGACATCGATGCCGGTGTTCAGATTGTCCGTCCAGATCAGATTCTTCATGTTGCGCCTCCTAATGTCGGCCGGTTAAGGCAAATTATTGTTCTATCCGAACAGTCGTGAAAACAGCCCGCGTTTGCGCTGAACGAAATCCTGTTTTTGCGCAAGATAGGTCTTAACGGATTCCACATAGTCGTTGTCGTTGCGCTTCTGGAAATCCGCGATACGCTTGGCGAACAGTTCGTGCACTTTCTTGTGGGAAGCCAGGAAAGGATAATTGGCTTCTTCCTGCAGGCTTTCTTCGAACCCGAAATGGGAGATGGTGTAATCGACCAGGTCGTTGAGCAGCCAGGCTATCTCTTCGTTCGACATGCCGTTGGAGCGTGCGCCGTCCAACTGGTTGATGTACTCGACGATGCGGCGATGCTGCTGGTCTATGACTTCGATGCCGACGTTGAGCTGGTCGGTCCATGCGAATTTAGCCATTGAATCTCCAAGGGTTCCCGCTATTCGCGTAACTTCGTCCGTGCTGAATGGATAAAAGGCACAATCATGGTAGTGACATTTCCTCGCGTCAGCAAGCCGGAAAACGCTACATGCTAGAATCCGCGCCTTGCGCAAGGCCTGAAAACATGAATAAAACGACACATCCCATCGAAAACCTCCCCATTGAGAAATTGTTATCCCAACGCATCCTGATCCTCGACGGCGCCATGGGCACCATGGTGCAGCGCCACAAGCTGACCGAGGCGGACTATCGCGGTGAGCGTTTTGCAAATTGGCCGAGCGACCTCAAGGGCAACAACGACCTGCTGGTGCTGACCCGGCCGGATGTGATCAAGGGCATCCATTGCGAATACCTTGCGGCGGGCGCGGATATCATCGAGACCGACACCTTCGGCGCCAATGCGACCACCCTGCATGCATACGGCATGGAAGCGCTGAATTACGAATTGAACAAGGCGGGTGCCGCGCTGGCGCGCGAGGCTTGTGACGAATACAGCACTGCGGACAAGCCGCGTTTTGTGGCCGGCGTGCTCGGCCCCACCGACAAGACCGCGACCATCTCGCCAGATGTAAACGACCCGGCAGCGCGCAACATCACGTTCGACCAGCTGGTGAGTGACTACTCCGAAGCCACGCGCGGCCTGATGGACGGCGGCGCAGACCTGATCCTGATCGAGACCATCTTCGATACGCTCAACGCCAAGGCCGCCATCTTTGCGGTGCAATCGGTGTTCGAGGATCGCGGCACTGAGTTGCCAATCATGATCTCCGGCACCATCACCGACGCCTCCGGCCGTACGCTGACCGGCCAAGTCACCGAAGCCTTCTACAACTCCTTGGCTCACGCCAAGCCGATCTCCATCGGCCTCAACTGCGCGCTGGGCGCGGAAGAATTGCGCCAGTATGTGGAAGAACTGTCGCGCGTCGCTAATTGCTATGTGAGCGCCCACCCCAACGCGGGTCTGCCCAATCCATTGGCACCGACCGGCTACGACGATACGCCGGAGAACATGGCGGGCCACATCAAGGAGTGGGCCGAGAGTGGTTTCCTCAACATCATCGGCGGCTGCTGTGGCACTTCGCCAGACTTCATCAAGGCCATCGCCGAGACGGTGCAGGACATCGCGCCGCGCAAGATCCCGCAGAACCCTGTCGAGTGCCGCTTGTCCGGGCTGGAGCCGTTCAACATCGGCGACGATTCCTTGTTCGTGAACGTGGGCGAGCGCTGCAACGTGGCGGGTTCCGCCAAGTTCAAGCGCCTGATCATGGAAGGCAGCTACGAAGAAGCGTTGGAGATCTGCAAGCAGCAGGTCGAGACCGGCGCGCAGGTCATCGACATCAACATGGACGATGCCATGCTGGACGGACTCGCCGCGATGGTGAAGTTCCTCAACCTCGTCGCTTCCGAGCCGGACATCAGCAAGGTGCCGGTGATGATCGACTCTTCCAAGTGGGAGATCATCGAGGCCGGGTTGAAGTGCGTGCAGGGCAAGTCCATCGTCAACTCCATCTCGCTCAAGGAAGGTGAAGCGAACTTCATCAAGTACGCCACGCTGGTGAAGAAATACGGTGCGGCCGCAGTGGTGATGGCTTTCGACGAGAAGGGTCAGGCCGACACCTACGCGCGCAAGACCGAGATCTGTAAACGCAGCTATGACATCCTGGTGAACCAGGTCGGCTTCCCGCCCGAAGACATCATCTTCGACCCGAACATCTTCGCCATCGCCACCGGCATCGAGGAACACGACAACTACGCCGTAGACTTCATCGAGGCCACGCGCTGGATCAGACAGAACCTGCCCTACGCCAAGATCAGCGGCGGCGTGTCCAACGTGTCGTTCTCCTTCCGCGGCAACGAGCCGGTACGCGAAGCGATCCACACTGTGTTCCTGTATCACGCCGTCAAAGCGGGCATGAACATGGGCATCGTCAATGCCGGGCAGCTCGGCGTATACGAACAGCTACCCAAAGACCTGCGCGATGCCGTGGAAGACGTGGTGCTGAATCGCTCTAAGGATGCGGGCGAGAAACTGGTTACCTTGGCCGAGAACTTCAAAGGCGGCGGCAAGGCGCAGGTCGAAGACCTCGAATGGCGCAAAGGCACGGTGCAGGAGCGCCTGACCCACGCGCTGGTGCGCGGCATCACGACCTATATCGTGGAAGACACCGAAGCGGCGCGCCTCGCATCTGCGCAGCCAGTGGACGTGATCGAAGGCCCGCTGATGGGCGGCATGAACGTCGTCGGCGACCTGTTCGGCGCGGGCAAGATGTTCCTGCCGCAGGTGGTGAAATCCGCGCGCGTGATGAAACAGGCCGTGGCCCACCTCGTGCCGTTCATCGAAGCCGAGAAGGCCAAGAGCGGCGACACCAAACCCAAGGGCAAGATCCTCATGGCGACCGTGAAGGGCGACGTGCACGACATCGGCAAGAACATCGTCACCGTCGTGCTGCAGTGCAACAACTTCGAGGTCATCAACATGGGCGTGATGGTGCCGTGCGAGGAGATTCTCAAGACCGCGCGCGAACACAACGTGGACATCATCGGCCTCTCTGGACTCATCACGCCCTCGCTGGAAGAGATGGCGCACGTGGCGAAAGAGATGGAACGACAGGGCTTCAAGGTGCCGCTGTTGATCGGCGGCGCGACCACCTCGCGTGTGCACACCGCCGTGAAGATCGCACCGAACTACCCGAGCGGGACCGTGGTGTACGTTACCGACGCATCGCGTGCCGTGGGCGTGTGCAGCAACCTGCTGTCCGATACCCTGAGCGCGGATTACATCGACGAAGTGAAGGCAGACCAACAGGCGGCGCGCGACCAGCACGAAGGCAAGCAAGGCAAGGCCGTGCTGGTGCCGCTGGCTGAAGCGCGTGCACATGGTTTGCAGACCGACTGGAAGCAATACACCCCGCCCAAGCCCAAACTACTCGGGGTGCAGAAGCTGGAAAACTACCCGCTCGAAGCCCTGGTGGATTGCATCGATTGGTCGCCGTTCTTCCAGGCTTGGGAACTGGCAGGTCGCTACCCCAAGATATTGGAAGACGAAGTGGTGGGCAGCGAAGCGAAGAAACTGTTCGCCGATGCACAAGCCATGCTGAACAAGATCGTCAAAGAGAAATGGCTCACTGCCAACGCCGTGTTCGGCCTGTTTCCCGCGAACACCGTGAACAGCGACGACATCGAGATCTACACCGACGACAAGCGCAAGAACGTGGCGATGACCTGGCACAACCTGCGCCAGCAAACGAAGAAGCCCGCTGACATCCCCAACTACTGCCTGGCCGACTACATCGCGCCCAAGGACAGCAACGTCAAGGATTACATCGGCGGTTTCGCCGTCACCGCGGGCATCGGCATCGAGAAGAAGATGCAGGAATTCGAGAAAGCGCACGACGATTACAGCGCCATCATGCTGCAAGCACTGGCCGACCGCCTGGCCGAAGCCTTCGCCGAACACCTGCACCTGCGCGTGCGCCGCGAGTTCTGGGGCTATGCGCCGGATGAAGCCATCGACAACGAAGGGCTGATCGCCGAACAATATCGCGGCATCCGCCCTGCCCCCGGCTATCCCGCCTGCCCCGAGCACAGCGAGAAAGGCCCGTTGTTCGAGCTGCTGCAAGCGCCCAAGAACGCTGGCATCACGCTCACCGAGAGCTACGCCATGCTGCCCACCGCCGCCGTCAGCGGCTTCTACTTCTCGCACCCCGAGGCGAAATATTTCGCCACCGGCAAGGTGGATAAGGAGCAGGTGGCGGACTATGCGCAGCGCAAGGGCTGGACGGTGGAAGAGGCAGAGCGGTGGCTGGCGCCGGTGTTGAGTTACTGATATTGCTTACAAACCTTTATGCGACAAAAGCTAATATTGACAGCAAAGTTCCTGATCCTAATTGGCCTTGGTTTTGTGCTTGGAACTGTATTTGGCTTCCGTGAAGGAATGTTTGCGTACAAAACACTTGATGCAACTCCTAGGGGCAAAATTTCAATGATGAATCTCAGGTCGATTGAGAAACAAAATTTCGTTTCTACTAAGTTGATTCTCAACAATGATATTGATCAGGGCCTTTACTTTTATTCATTACTTCAAGACCAATGGTGGCACCCTCTTTTTGAAGTAGGGATTATTGGGGGGGTAGGGGCAAGTACGCGTTACTCTGAGTACGTTAGCGATCTGGCAAATTTCCGGAAGGCAAATCCTGCTCTCAATGAGAACCCTGCGCTTTTTGATCAAGTACCAAAAGACATGGAGGAGCATACAGATTGGTATCGTGAATTGGCAATTTCGCACAGGGATCGTTTAGCACGTATTAAGTCTGCTACTGAAAAATATTCAACAACACAAATCGAAATTACGGAAGCGCAAAGTTGCGAAGGCAAGTAGGGCGCGCTTGCATCCTACATAATTAATCCAATGGAGAAACCCTGCATGACCACCCTCATCAAAACCGACACCAAACTCGGCGAAGGCTCCGAAGCCCAGGCAGGACAGACCGTCGTCGTGCATTACACCGGCTGGCTGTATGACGAAGACGCAGCGGACAACAAGGGCGCGAAGTTCGACAGTTCGCTGGATCGTAACGAGCCGTTCGACTTTCCGCTGGGCGGCGGGCGCGTGATCAAGGGTTGGGACGAAGGCGTGGCTGGCATGAAGGAAGGCGGCACACGTACGCTGGTGATCCCGCCGGAGATGGGTTATGGCCCGCGCGGCGCGGGCAACGTGATTCCGCCGAATGCGACGCTGGTGTTCGACGTGAAGCTGCTGAAGGTGATCCGTACCGAGTGCATCGACAGCAAGGTCGGCGAAGGCGACGAGGCGCAGGCCGGACAGCATGTGACCGTGCATTACACCGGCTGGTTGTTCGACAAGAACGCGGAAGGCAACAAGGGCACGAAGTTCGACAGCTCCGTCGATCGCGACGAGCCGTTCGAATTCCCGCTCGGCATGGGTCACGTGATCCAGGGCTGGGACATTGGCGTACAGGGCATGAAGGTGGGCGGACAGCGCACGCTCATCATCCCGGCGGAGATGGGCTATGGCCGTCGCGGTGCGGGCGGTGTGATCCCGCCGAATGCGACGCTGGTGTTCGATGTGGAGTTATTGGCGGTGAACTGAGCCGGTCTAACAGGTTGTTGAAAAACGACTGCGGTGGCCATCTGCTGCGTTGCGCGGTGCTCGGAATCCTCATGTACTTTATATACATTCCGGTTCCTGTGCGCCGCGCGCCTTGCATCTGACCATCCTCGCTACGTTTTTCAACAACCTGTTAGACTGCTTCCATGTTCTATCTCGAACTTTTCTCCGCGCTGGATCGCCACAAGGTGGATTACCTGCTGATCGGCGGGTTGGCGGTTTCGTTGCATGGCGTGGAGCGGGCGACGATGGACGTGGACATCACGGTGGCGATGCGCCCGGTGAATCTGGCTGCCCTGATCGAAACGGCAAAAGAACTGAAGCTGACCCCAGTGCTACCGGTGCCGCTGGAGTCGTTGAGCGATATCGAACTGTTGCGTGAATGGCATGAGAAGCGCAATCTGGAAGCGTTCGCGTTGCGCACGCCGGAATTGGCAGGTGTGACGATAGATGTGTTGTTGTTCCCGCCCGTGGATTTTGCCGGGATGCAACAACGGGCAGTCGAGTTCGATGTGGCCGGGACGGCGATCAAGGTGGTTTCAATCGATGATCTGATCGCAATGAAAAATGCCGTCGGCCGCCCGATAGATATTTCCGATGTCGAGCATCTGCAAAGGATCAAAGCGTCATGACCCAACCCTTTACTTCCGGCGACCGGACATATTATGTAAGCGACGAGCGTTTGCGCGCCTTTCGGGCGTTGACGCCCGAACAACGCATGCGCTGGGTGGAAGAGCTGGCGAGCTTCTTGCGGATGGCAAAGTTGTCGAGGCGCGACAAGAACGAACCGTCTGGCGGTAACATTGCGCCAATAGAATAAGCGTTCGGACGCAGCCAGGTTCACTTCACAGGAGAGAGGCGTATGTTCCAGATTCGAGTTCACGGTCGAGGCGGCCAGGGGGTGGTGACCGCGACGGAGATGTTGTCGGTGGCCGCCTTCGAAGAAGGCCGCCATGCGCAGGCTTTCCCCAGCTTCGGTTCGGAGCGTACGGGCGCGCCGGTGGTGGCGTTCTGCCGCATCGACGACAAGGAGATCCGCCTGCGCGAGCCCATCATGCAGCCGGATGCGCTCATCATCCAGGACCCTACCCTGCTGCACCAGATCGATGTGTTCGCCGGACTCAAACCGGACGGCTATGTGCTGTTGAACTCGGCACACAGTTTCGAGCAACTCGGTCTGGGCGAGCTGGTCCAACGCATGGGCCATGCCCGGCTCGCCGCGTTACCCGCCACCGAGCTTGGCCTCAAGCATATCGGCCGCCCCATTCCCAACGTACCGTTGATCGCCGGTTTCGCGGCGCTGTCCGGCATGTTCAAGCTGGAATCGGTGGTGAAAGCGATCAACGAGAAATTCTCGGGCAAGGTGGCCGAAGGCAACATCGCGGCCGCGACCGAAGCCTATTCCCTGGTGCAAGAACAGATGAAGGAGGGAGCCCATGCTTAAGCAGACAGAAGGTTCCAAGGCCGTCGCCGAAGCGGTGGCGCTGTGCCGCCCGGAAGTGATCTGCGCCTATCCGATCTCGCCGCAGACGCACATCGTCGAGGCCTTGGGCGAGATGGTGAAATCCGGCGAACTGCAACCGTGCGAGTTCATCAACGTGGAGAGCGAGTTCGCCGCGATGTCGGTGGCCATCGGTTCTTCCGCTGCGGGTGCGCGCTCCTACACCGCGACCGCATCCCAGGGTCTGTTGTTCATGGTGGAAGCGGTCTACAACGCCTCCGGCTTGGGCTTGCCCATCGTGATGACCGTCGCCAACCGCGCCATCGGCGCACCGATCAACATCTGGAACGACCATTCCGACTCGCTCTCGCAGCGCGATTCCGGCTGGATGCAGCTGTTCGCCGAAACCAATCAGGAAGCGGTGGATCTGCACATCCAGGCGTTCAAGCTGGCAGAGGAATTGTCGATGCCGGTGATGGTGTGCATGGACGGTTTCATCCTCACCCACGCTTTCGAGCGCGTGGACATCCCGACGCAAGAGCAGGTGGATGCCTTCCTGCCGCCGTACGAGCCGCGTCAGGTGCTGGATCCGACCGACCCCATCTCTATCGGTGCGATGGTGGGGCCGGAAGCGTTCATGGAAGTGAAATACCTGGCGCATGCCAAGCAACTGCAGGCGCTGGAACTGATCCCGCAATATGCCGCCGAGTTCAAGGAGAAGTTCGGGCGCGACAGCGGCGGGCTGGTGCGCAGCTATCGCACCGAGGATGCCGAGACCATCGTGGTGGCATTGGGGTCGGTGCTGGGCACCATCAAGGATGTGGTGGACGACATGCGCGAACAGGGCCACAAGATCGGTGTGCTGGGTATCATCAGTTTCCGCCCCTTCCCCATGGAGCAGGCACGCGAAACGATGCAGCACTGCAAGCGCTTTGTGGTGGTGGAGAAGCACCTGGCCGTCGGCCTCGGCGGCGTGCTCTATACCACCCTGCGCATGGCGGTGGCCGGGCTGAAACTCAAGGGTTACACCGCGATCGCCGGTCTGGGCGGGCGCGCCATCCCCAAGTCGTCTCTGCAGGATCTGTTCCTGAAGGCGGAAGCGGAAAGTCTGGAGCCCATCACTTTCGTCGACCTCGACTGGGACGTGGTCAACAAACAACTGGAACGGGAACGCCAGAACCGCAATTCCGGTCCAATCGCCGAGAACATCCTGTACGACAAGGGGATGTCCACTTCAGCGAAATTCGGTTGAGGAGATCGTCATGGGATACCAGACCGTCAAGTTCTACCAGACCGGCACCTACACTGTGGGCAACCGCCTGCTCGCGCCGGATGAGCGCAGCGTGCAGGCTGGCGAACTGCGCAGCAACTCCATCAACTCCGGTCACCGCGCCTGTCAGGGCTGCGGCGAGGCGCTCGGTGCGCGTTATGCCATCGACGCGGCGATGGCCGAGAGCAACAACCAGCTGATCGCGGTGAACGCGACCGGCTGTCTGGAAGTGTTCTCCACGCCCTATCCCGAATCGTCCTGGCAGGTGCCGTGGGTGCATTCCCTGTTCGGCAATGCACCGGCGGTGGCGACCGGCGTGGCGGCGGCGATGAAGGTGAAGGGGCGCAACGATGTGCGCGTTGTTGCGCAGGGCGGCGATGGCGGTACCACCGACATCGGTTTCGGCTGCCTGTCCGGCATGTTCGAGCGCAACGACGATGTGCTGTATATCTGCTACGACAACGAAGCCTATATGAATACCGGTGTGCAGCGCTCCTCGGCCACGCCGCCGACCGCGCGCACCGCGACCACCATGCCGGTGGGTGCAGAGCCGGGCAACGTGTTCGGACAGGGCAAGAACGTGCCGGAGATCGCCATGGCGCACGGCATTCCCTACGTGGCGACGGCGACCGTGGCCGATCTGCGCGACCTGGAATACAAGGTGCGCAAGGCGATGAAGATGCGCGGCGCGCGTTACATCCAGATCTTCGTGCCCTGCCCACTGGGCTGGGGTGCGGCTTCGCATGACACCATCAAGCTGGCACGTCTGGCGAAGGAGACCGGCATGTTCCCGGTGTTCGAGGCCGAGCACGGCGAAGTGACCGGCGTGCTGAAGATCCGCAACAAACAGCCGATCGAGGAATATCTGAAACCGCAGAAGCGTTTCGCGCACCTGTTCGGCAAGCATGCGCACCCCGAGATGGTGGCGCACCTGCAAGCCATTGCCGACCGTAACATCCGTAAATACGGCTTACTGGAGGAGGTCAAACTCCATGGCTAACAAACCCTTTGCGATCACTCTCAAGCCCGGCACCTCGCTGGCCAACCTGACCGGCTCCTGGCGCTCGGCGCGGCCGGTGTATCTCAACCGCCTGCCGCCGTGCAACAACGCCTGTCCTGCCGGCGAGAATATCCAGGGCTGGCTGTTCCATGCTGAATCCGGCGATTACGAGCAGGCCTGGCGCGTGCTGGTGCGTGACAATCCGCTGCCTGCCGTGATGGGGCGCGTGTGTTACCACCCGTGCGAGACGGCGTGCAACCGTGGTCAACTGGACGAGGCGGTGGGCATCAATTCTGTGGAACGTTTCCTCGGCGACGAGGCGATCAAGCGCGGCTGGAAGTTCGAAGCACCCTCTGCCTCGACCGGCAAGAAGGTGCTGGTGGTCGGTGCCGGCCCGTCTGGCCTGTCCGCCGCCTATCATCTGGCGTGCATGGGCCATCAGGTGGAGATTCAGGAAGCCGGCCCGCTGGCGGGCGGCATGATGCGTTTCGGCATCCCGAAGTACCGGTTGCCGCGCGACGTGCTGGACGCCGAAGTGCAGCGCATCCTCGACCTGGGTGTGACGCTCAAGTTGAACACCAAAGTCGAGCACATCGAACAGAGCATGCAGCAGGGCGGTTTCGATGCGGCCTTCCTCGCGGTCGGCGCGCATATCGGCAAACGCGCGATGATCCCGGCCGGTGATGCCTCGCACATCGTGGACGCGGTGTCGGTGCTGCGTTCGATGGAAGGCGAGGACAAGCCCATGCTGGGGCGCAAGGTGGTGGTGTACGGCGGCGGCAATACCGCCATCGACGTGGCGCGTACCGTGAAGCGTATGGGCGCCGAGCCCATCATCGTCTACCGCCGCACGCGCGACAAGGCGCCGGCGCACGACTTCGAGATCGAAGAGGCGCTGCAGGAAGGCGTGATGATCAAGTGGCTCTCTACCATCAAGCAGGCCGGCGTGGGCGAGATCACGGTGGAGAAGATGGAGCTGGACGAGAAGGGTTTCCCGCAGCCGACCGGCGAATTCGAGAAACTGGAGGCCGATTCGGTGGTGCTGGCGCTGGGGCAGGACGTTGACCTGTCGCTGCTCGAAGGTGTACCGGGACTGGAGATCAAAGATGGTGTGGTGCAGGTCGCGCCTAACATGATGACCGGTCATCCGGGCATCTTTGCCGGCGGCGACATGGTGCCTTCCGAACGCACGGTCACCGTGGGTGTGGGCCACGGCAAGAAGGCGGCGCGCAACATCGACGCCTGGCTGCGCGGCATCACCTATGCGCCGCAACCGAAGCACGAGATCGCCACCTTCGACAAACTCAACCCGTGGTACTACTCCGACGCCGACAAGACGGTGCGCCCGATGCTGGACATCATCCGCCGCCAGACCAGTTTCGATGAAGTGCAAGGCGGGCTGGACGAGACCAATGCGTTGTTCGAGGCGCGTCGCTGTCTGTCATGCGGCAACTGCTTCGAGTGCGACAACTGTTACGGTGTATGTCCGGACAACGCGGTGATCAAGCTCGGCCCCGGCAAGGGTTTCGAATTCAAGTACGATTACTGCAAGGGTTGCGGGCTGTGCGTGGCCGAATGTCCGTGCGGTTCGATCAAGATGGTGCCGGAAGACATCTGATCCGACTGGCCTATGAATCACCTTTCCAGCCCGTTGCTGATCACGGCAATGATGCTTGCCGTGTCCAACCTGTTCATGACCTTCGCCTGGTACGGGCACCTGAAGAACCTCTCGACCTCCCCATGGTATGTGGCGGCGCTGGTGAGCTGGGGCATCGCGCTGTTCGAATATCTGCTGCAGGTGCCGGCCAATCGTATCGGCTACACTCAGCTCAGCCTCGGTCAGCTGAAGATCCTGCAGGAAGTCATCACGCTGACCATCTTCGTGCCGTTCGCGGTGATGTATATGAACCAGCCGTTGAAGCTGGATTATCTGTGGGCGGGGCTGTGCCTGATGGGCGCGGTGTATTTCATTTTCAGAACGTAATCCATGAGCAAACACATCCATATCCTCGGTATCTGCGGCACTTTTATGGGCGGTATCGCCGCCATCGCCAAACAATCCGGTTATCGCGTCACCGGTTGCGACGCCAACGTCTATCCGCCGATGAGCACCCAGCTGGAGGCGCAGGGCATCGAGCTGATCGAGGGTTGGGGTGCCGAGCAACTCGACCTGAAGCCGGATGTGTTCGTCATCGGCAACGTGGTGTCGCGCGGCAATCCGTTGATGGAAGAGATATTGAATCGTGGTCTGCCTTATGTTTCCGGTCCGCAATGGCTGGCGGACACCTTGCTGCACGACAAGTGGGTGCTGGGCGTGGCAGGTACGCATGGCAAGACCACTACGACTTCGATGCTGGCGTGGATACTGGAATACGCGGGGCTCAATCCGGGCTTCCTGATCGGCGGCGTGCCGCAGAATTTCGGCATCTCGGCGCGCATCACAGACTCGCCGTTCTTCGTCATCGAGGCTGACGAATACGACACTGCCTTCTTCGACAAGCGCTCAAAGTTCGTGCACTACCATCCGCGCACGGCCATCCTGAACAATCTGGAATTCGACCACGCCGACATCTTTGCCGATCTGAATGCCATCGAAACGCAGTTCCACCATCTGGTGCGCACCGTGCCGGGCAACGGGCTGGTGGTGAGCAATGGGCGCGAGGAGTCGCTGGCGCGCGTGATCCAGCGCGGTTGTTGGACGCCAGTGGAGAAGTTCGGCAGCGATGACGGCTGGAACATCGACGAGCAGGAGCAGGTGTCGTTCAACGGCAAGCCGCAGGGCAAGCTGCAATGGGATCTGCTGGGCGAGCACAACCGCATGAACGCGCTGGCTGCGCTGGCTGCGGCGCGCCATGCCGGCGTGCCGGTGGCACAGGGTCTGGCGGCGTTGAGTGAGTTCAAGAACGTGAAACGGCGCATGGAAGTGCGCGGCACGGTGAACGGCATCACCGTGTACGACGATTTCGCGCACCACCCCACCGCCATCAACACCACCGTCGCCGGGCTGCGCCGCAAGGTCGGCAAGGCGCGAATCCTCGCCGTGCTGGAACCGCGTTCCAACACCATGAAACTGGGCGTGATGAAGGATGCACTGCCCGGCAGTCTGAAAGACGCCGACCTGACCTTCTGCTATGCAGGGAATCTGGGCTGGGATGCGCGCGGCGCCTTGGCCCCGATGGGAAGCAAGGCACAGGTGAAGGACGACCTCAATGAGCTTGTGGAAGCGATCGCCGTCGCCGCACGTTCAGGCGACCATATCCTGGTGATGAGCAACGGCGGGTTCGGCGGGATACACGAGAAGCTGCTGAAGCGCTTGCAGGGCTGAACGTCTACTGCACCAGATACTCGATCACATCCCCGCCCGCTTCTTCGAAATTCCGGCCCAGGCTGATGGCGCCGGCACCGTGCAATACGATCTGCTGGTGATTCAGCTCGATCACCTGGCCGTCGCTGAAGCGGATGAAGGTGCCGTTCGCGCTGTGGTCGGTGAGCAGGAATTTGCCAAAATTGAATTCGATGCGGGCGTGCTGCCGTGAAGCGAGGGCATCGGCGATCGCGATATCCGAATCCTCGGAGCGGCCCAGCAGGGCGATGCGGTGCTGCTCGTCGATGGTGATCACCTGTGTTTCATGGCGCAGCATAAGCTCCTGCCTCGATAGCACAGGCTTGCGGAACTGCTGCGTGCCGATGCGTGTGCTGGTGGTGTCTTCCTGTTCCCAGAACACTTGAAACACATCGAACGATTCCTGCATGCCGCGGAAAGCTGTGCGCTGCAAGGGGCGCGTGTTCTTGCGCAGCAGATCCGGCAGCACGTCGATCACGGCTTGCGAAGTGAGGATCTGCCGGGCGCGCGTGATGGCGGTGATGCGTGCCGCCAGATTCACCGTGTCGCCGAATGCGTCGTTGTGTTCCAGCAGCACGTCGCCGTAGTGCAGGCCGATGCGCACATAGATCGGGTGATCGCCGCCGGGGCGCTGATGCTCGACTTCCAGCTGCATGGCGCGAGCGGCGTTGACGGCCTTTACCGCATCCGGAAAGGAGCACATAACTTCATCGCCGATGGTCTTGATCAGCTTGCCTTCGTGCTGCAGCGTGATCCGCGTGAGGATGGCGAGCGTACGGGTGACCATGCGCAGCGCGACTTCGTTACCCAGTTTGTCGTACAGGGCGGTACTGCCGCTGATGTCGGCGAACAGAATGGCGAGATTCTGTCGTTGGCTGGGCATCAGCCGTTAGCGCCGAACATCATGCGCCTGGCCACGAATTTTTTGGCGGGCGGGATGTGGTCGAGCAGGTCGAGGGCAGCGGAGCGCAACGGGCCCAGCAGCGGCAAGTCATTGGAGAACAGGCGCACCAGACCGTCGGTGAAGCGGATGCCTGCATTGCGGTCGATGCGTCGCGAATCGCGGTAGGCCTTGCACATCGCTACGGAGCCGATGCCGTCCGGTGCGTGGTCGAGGATAATCTGCGCCAGTTCCCAGGCATCGCGTACGCCCATGTTGAAGCCCTGCCCTGCGACCGGATGCAAGGTCTGCGCGGCATTGCCGATCAGCACGGTGTGCGGGAAGGTGATGTCCGGCGCGCGCTTCAGGCGCAAGGGATAGCTGCTGCGTTTGCCGATGGCGACGAAGTTGCCGACGCGGTCACCGAAATGGCTGTGCAGAAAGTGCAGAAAGGTCTCGTCGTCCCAGCCCAGCATGGTCTGCACTTGTTCGTGCGCGGCAGTCAGTACCAGCTCGTAGCCATCCATGTAGGGCAGCAGCGCCATCGGCCCTTGGCTGGTGAAACGTTCGAAGGCGACGCCGTTGTCCGGCCTGTCGGTGTTGACGTGGGCGATGATACCGCTCTGGCCATAGTCGGTGACCTGCGGCGGCCGTTTGGTTTCCAGCAGTTTGCCGCCGTCGGCGACCACGGCGAGTTTTGCCGAGAGGGTGTGCCGGGTGCCTTGCTGCTGATAGACGATGGTCGACATATCGTTGTCGCTGGACAAGTCGCTGACGGCTGCGCCATACAGACAATCGATATCGGACTGGTGCAGTGCATTCTGCAAGGCTGCATGCAGTGCGGTGTAAGGCAGCACATAGCCCATGTCCGGCACGTTCAGATCGTCGGCGCGCAAAGTAGTGTGACCTGCGCTGTTCTTCTGCGTGATCTCGATCACCTTGATGCCGCTGACATTCTGCAGCGTCTGCCATGCGCCCAGTCTCTGCAGCAACAGGCGCGAGCCGTAGGAGAGCGCGAGCGCGCGCGGATCGGTGGTATTGATCTCGGATTCGCGCTCTTCCAGCAATGCCACTTTAAGGTCGTTGTCGCGCAAAGCCAGGGCCAGCGCGATCCCCACCGGGCCGCCGCCGATGATGGCAACATCGTAGTGTTCATTCATGGCGCATCTCCTCCTCGATCTGTTCTACGGTCTTGGGTGCCTGCTGAGTCAGTACTTCGTTGCCCTGCGCTGTGATCAATACATCGTCCTCGATGCGGATGCCGATGTTCCACAGTTCACGCGGCACGTTGTCGGCGGGGCGGATGTAGCAGCCGGGCTCGACCGTCAGCGTCATGCCGCTTTGCAGCGGACGCCAGTGCCCGTCGAGTTTGTACTCGCCGACATCATGCACATCCATGCCCAGCCAGTGACCGGTGCGGTGCATGTAGAACTGTTTGTAGCTTTCCGTTTCGAGCACCGATTCCAGCGAACCGTGACAAAGCTTGAGGTCGATGAAACCTTGCGCCAGCACGCGCAGTGCTGCCTGATGCGGAGCCTCCCACAGATTGCCCGGACGCGCGGCGGCGATGGCTGCTTCCTGCGCGGCGAGCACGATCTGGTACACATCTTTCTGCGCGGGAGAGAACTTGCCGTTTACCGGGAAGGTGCGGGTGATGTCGGAAGCATAACCGTCCAGCTCGCAACCGGCATCGATCAGCAACAGATCACCATCACGCAACTGCGCATTGTTGCCCACGTAATGCAAGGTGCAGGCATTGGCCCCACCGGCCACGATGCTGGTGTAGGCCGGATGGCGGGCACCATGACTGCAGAACTCGTGCAACAGTTCGGCCTCCACTTCGTATTCATAATGACCGGCACGGGTAAAGCGCATGGCGCGGCGATGCGCCTCGCTGGAAATGACGGCGGCGCGGCGCATGATGTCCTGCTCGAGGTAGTCCTTGAACAGGCGCATCTCGTTCAGCAACTCTTGCACATCGCGCAGATGGGAAGGTGCCTGGATGCCGCTGCGGGATCGGGCTTTTACCATTTCGCGTGCTTTGAGCAGACGCGCGTCCCATTCGCTACTTGCGCCCATCGGGTAGTACAGGGTGGGCTGATCGGCCATCAATTCGGTCAGCTTTTCATCCAGTTGCGCAATGGGATAAGCAGCGTCGAAGCCGAAGTGCTGGGCGGCGGCATCGGGGCCGTAGCGGAAGCCGTCCCATATCTCGCGTTCGGGGTTCTTTTCGCGGCAGAACAGGATGGACTGCATCGCTTCACCCGCGATCAGCACCAGCACCGCTTCCGGTTCGGCAAAGCCGCTGAGGTAATAGAAATGGCTGTCGTGACGGTAGTCATAGTGCGCATCGGCATTGCGCGCGACTTCGGGGGCGGTCGGAATGACGGCGATGCCCTGCCCCATCTTTTCGGAAAGGCGACGACGACGCTGCTGGAAATGTGCGAGATCAGACATGATGCGCATTCTGCGACGCATGCAATTGCTTGTCGAGTTCATCCAGTCGCTGCGGGGTGCCGATGTCCAGCCATACGCCGCGATGATGTTCGCCGCTTACCTTGTTCAGCGCGATCTGTTCGCGCAGCAGCGGTGCCAGCGGGGCTTTGCTGCCGCGTGCGACATTTGAGAATAGGGCGGGCTTGTAGAGGCCGATGCCGCTGAAGGTGAGCTTGGGCGCGGTATCGGTAACGCGTCGTGCAGTCAGGCCGAAATCACCTTTCGGATTGTGTTCAGGGTTGTCGACCAGCACCAGATGCGCAAGGTCCTCACTGTTCGCCAAGGCGCTGGCTTGGGCAGGCAGGTGCGAGAGATCGTAATCGCAATACACGTCGCCGTTCACCACCGCGAACGGTTGGTCGCCCAGCAGGTGCAGCGCGAACGCGATACCGCCTGCCGTTTCCAGTGCAGTGCCTTCATCCGAATACCTGATGCGTGCACCGAAACGCGCTCCGTCGCCCAAGGCCTGCTCGATCTGCGTGCCGAGGTGGGCGTGGTTGATGACGAGGTCGATGATACCCGCGTGCACCAGCCGTTCGATATGCCACACGATGAGCGGCTTGCCGCCAGCCTGCAGCAAAGGTTTGGGCGTGTGGTCGGTCAGGGGCCGCATGCGTTCGCCACGTCCTGCGGCGAGGATCATGGCCCTCATCAAACAAGGTCTTTCACGATTGCTTCCTCGCCCGCTTGCGGGAGAGGATTGAGGAGAGGGAAGTGCGCAGCACCATGGCTCAGGCCTTTTCCATCTGCATGTTGAGTTCGAGCAGGATGTTCAGCAGCGGCTTGAGGTCGATGTAGCGTTCGCAGGCCTTGTGCAGATATTCCATCACCAGTGGCATGTCCTTCAGGTAACCGTCTTTGCCGTCGCGGTGATACAGACGGGCGAAGATGCCCAGTACCTTGATGTGGCGCTGCACGCCCATCATCTCGTAGTCGCGGTAGAACTCGCCGAAGTCTTCGCGTACCGGCAGTCCGGCCTTGCGTGCACGTTCCCAGTACTGGATCAGCCAGTCCATGACATCGGCTTCATCCCACTTGATGTAGGCGTCCTTGAACAACGAGGCGAGGTCATAGGTGATGGGGCCGTACACGGCGTCCTGGAAATCGAGGATGCCGGGATTGTTGTCCGGCACGTACATCAGGTTGCGCGAGTGGTAGTCGCGGTGCACATACACGCAGGGCTGGGCGAGGTTGTTGGCGAGGATGCGCTGGAATACTTCTTCCAGCTTGGCCTGCTGCTTCTCGCTGAGCGTCACGCCCAGGTGTTTGTGGATATACCACTCGGGGAACAGGTCGAGTTCGCGGCGTAGCAGCGCCTCGTCGTACGGTGGCAGCTCGGCCGGCCTGGAGGCGAGCTGTATCCTGATCAGGGCATCGGTTGCTGCACCATAGAGTTGCTTGGCGTTGTCGGTGTTCAGTGCTTGCAGGTAGGTGGTGTTGCCAAGGTCGGACAGGAGCAGGAAACCCTGCTCCAGATCCTGCGCGTAAACATGCGGCACATGGGTGCCGGCTTGCTCGAACAGTTTGCCGATGTGCAGGAACGGTACACAGTTCTCATGCTGCGGCGGGGCATCCATCACCACTTTGGTCGAACCGTCGCTGAAGGTGGCGCGGAAGTAGCGGCGGAAGCTGGCGTCGGCGGAAGCGGGTGCAATGGTGAATGTCTGGTCGGGGAAAAGGCTGGAAAGCCAGTCGGTAAGCTGTTGTTGGCGCTGCATTTGATTGCCTTAATGAGGGTTTTGTGCGATTTTAGCACCTTAATTTGACCGACCCGCCCATGCTTTTCCGTTCGCGCCTGTTCGCACTTTCCCTGCTGTTCGCCCTGCCCTGGTTGGCAGTAGCCGAGACCTTGCCGCTCAAGCTGGATCGCACTTTCAAGCGCTTGCCTCCGCCCAGTGAGCCGGGTGTGGCATTCATCAGCGCGGAGCGTCTGGAATCGCGCCAGGGCGACCAGATGGAAGCGACCGGCAACGTGGAACTGCGTCAGGAAGGGCGTGTGGTGAAGGCGGATCACTTGCTCTATGAGCAGGAGAAACAGGATGTGTACGCCGACGGCAATGTGAGCATCGTGCAAGGGGAGAGTGTGATGAGCGGCCCCGAATTGAAGATGAATCTGGAACATGATGTCGGCGAAATGCCGCAGCCGGAGTTCATCATCGGCGAGAACAATGCGCGAGGCAGTGCCGCCCTGATGAATCTGGAAGGGCGCAATCATCAGCGCTTCCGTTCGGCGGTCTATACGACCTGCCCGGCCGGCAATGATGATTGGCTGATTCGCATGAGCACTTTGGAGGTCGACCGGGATAAACAGGTGGGCGTTGCATACAATGCCAGGGTCGAATTCAAGAGCGTGCCTTTCCTTTATACCCCCTGGATGGATTTCGCACTGAATGACGACAAGCGTTCGGGATTTCTGGGGCCAGTATTCGGTAGCACCAATTCCGGCGGTAGCGAGATCACACTCCCCTACTTCTGGAATATTGCCCCCAACCTGGATGTGACGCTCTCGCCACGCTTCATCAGCAAACGCGGCACGCAGTTCAACAACGAAATGCGCTATCTGCAACCGCAATACAGCGGCGAGATCAACGCGGATGTGCTGGCAGGGGACCGGGTGAGCAAGCTTGACCGTTCCCATTTCGGTTTCAAGCACCGGCACAATCTTGGCGGCGGTTTCTCGGCTACTGTGGATGCGAATGTGGTGTCCGACGATGCCTATTACCGAGATCTGGCCGGGGCGATCAGCGGCACTTCGCAGGCCAACCTGTTGCGCGAAGGCGTCGTGAATTACGCGGGATACGGCTGGAACGCCGCCGCCAGGGTGCAGCGTTACCAGACCTTGCAGGATCCTTTGGCGCCGGTGGCGATTCCTTACCGACGCCAGCCGCAACTGACATTGAATACCAACCGCCAGCTTGGGGAAAGCACGCTGAATTTTGCCAGTGAATATGTCGATTACCGCCATCCGACCAAGGTGAATGGGCAACGTGTGGTGCTCAATCCCTCGATCAGCTATCCGCTACTGAGCGAGCAGGGATATTTCCTGACGCCGAAACTGGGATTGCATTACACCAGCTATGTGCTGGATGCGAACAACGCATTGAATACACCGAACACGCAGCGCACTGTACCGATCTTCAGTGTGGACAGCGGGCTGATCTTTGAACGTAACGACTCTTTTCTGGGTAATGCCTACATGCAGACGCTGGAACCGCGCGCTTATTATGTGCGCATCCCGTATCGTGACCAGTCGTTCCTGCCCAATTTCGACTCTGCCCTTGCGCCATTCAGCTTCAGCCAGATATTCACCGAGAACCGTTTCCTCGGCAGCGACCGCGTGGGCGATGCCGACATGATGACCCTGGCGCTGACTTCGCGCGTGATCGACGGTGATGACGGAACCGAGAGATTGCGCGTGGCGGTGGCGGAGCGTTTCACTTTCCAGACGCCGCAGGTGAACCTGAGCGGTGTGGCGAACAGCAGCAGCCGCTCGGACATCCTGCTGATGCTGGGCGGCAGGATGACGCGCGCCTGGAATCTGGACAGCCAGCTGCAGTACAACCCGAACCAGAATCATACGCAAACCTACAATATTGCTGCCCGCTACAACCCGGAGGCGGGCAAGTTGCTGAACCTTGGCTATCGTTATACCCGTGATTCATTGCGCCAGATGGATCTGTCTGGCCAGTGGCCTTTGTTCGGACGCTGGCATGGCGTGGGCCGCTTCAACTACTCATTGCGCGATGACCGCGTTCTGGAGGCGCTGGGCGGGCTTGAGTATAATGCCGCGTGTTGGTCGGTGAGGTTGGTGGTGCAGAGCTTTGCGACCGCCACCGTCGAACGGACCACCGGTATCTTTGCCCAGCTCGAATTGAGCGATCTGGTGCGCATCGGTTCTGATCCTTTGGAGGCTTTGCGCATCAGTGTCCCCGGCTATATCAAGCTGAATGAAATACCATCCGACAAGCCGGAACAGGGCTTGCATTGACCCCCTTTTACGAAAGAAGTACATGCTGAAAATCCGAATCGCGCTCACGCTGTTGTTGCTCGCAAGTTCTGTTTCTGCGGCCGAAATCACATCGAGCCCACGACTGCTCGATGATATTCGCGTTGTGGTAAACGACGACATCATCACCCGGTTGGAGCTTGATGAACGCATGCGGCAGGTCATCAGCCAACTGCAGCGCCAGGGTACGCGTCTGCCGGACAGGAGTATTCTCGAGAAGCAGGTACTGGAGCGCATGATCATGGAAAAACTGCAGATGCAGTTTGCCAAAGAGACCGGTGTGCAAGTGGATGATGCCCAGCTGGAAGGCGCCCTGCAGCGGATCGCCCTGCAGAACAAATTCCCTACGCTGTCCGCCTTCCGCGCAAAATTGGAAAATGAAGGGATCGATTTCGCCAAGTTCCGCGAAGAAATACGCGGCGAGATGCTGACCGGTCGTCTGCGCGAGCGCGAGGTGGACAGCAAGCTGGTCATCAGCGAAGCCGATATTGAAGCCTTTCTGGCCACGCAGGAGACGCAAGGCAACAAAGGCGAGGAGCTGAAGCTGGCGCACATCCTGGTGGTGGTGCCGGAACAAGCGACCGCTGTCAGCATCCGCAATTTCCAGCGCAAGGCGGAAGATGCGCTGGCCAAGCTGAAAGGTGGTGCTCCCTTCTCGCAAGTCGCTGCGGGCTATTCGGATGCAAGGGATGCATTACAGGGCGGTGAACTTGGCTGGCGTCCTGCCAATCAGTTGCCGGCATTGTTCAGCGAGCCGCTGGCGACGATGAAGCCGGGTGAAGTGAGCCCTATCCTGCGCAGCCCTTCAGGCTTTCACATCATCAAGCTGCTCGATCGTCGCAGCTCGGATACGCCCGTGTTCATCACCCAGACGCATGCGCGGCATATCCTGATCAAGACCAGTGAACTGGTGTCGGAGAACGAAGCCAGGGCGCGCCTGCTGGAGATCAAGCGCCGCATCGACAAGGGCGCCGATTTTGCCGAGCAGGCACGCCTGCATTCGGAAGATGGCAGTGCGGCCCAAGGCGGAGACCTGAACTGGATCTCGCCCGGAGAGACCGTGCCAGAATTCGAGAAAGCGATGGATGCACTCAAGGTCGGACAAGTCAGCGGTCTGGTGCAATCGGGCTTTGGCTGGCACTTGATCCAGGTGCTGGAACGCAGGAACACCGACATCAGCGCCGAACAGAAGCAACAGCAGGCACGAAAGGCTATTCGTACTTACAAGTCCGATGATGCCTATCAGGACTGGTTGCGTCAGTTGCGCGACCGCGCATTCATCGAATATCGCGAATAAGGTGGCATCCCCGTTAGTCATCACCAGTGGCGAGCCGGCGGGCATCGGTCCCGACCTGTGCCTGCAACTCGCGCGGGCAGAACGGCCGCTGGTGGTCATCGCTGATAAAGCGTTGCTGCGGCAGCGGGCCGTGCAGCTCGATCTTGAAGTCGAATTCCACGATTACTCACCTGCCGAAGCGGTAGCGAAAGGCAAGTTGAGTGTGCTGCATGTGCCGCTTGCTCGCCCTGCGACAGCCGGTCGACTCGACATCGCGAACGCCTCTTATGTGCTGGAGATATTGCGCCGCGCGGCACAAGGCTGTTTGTCCGGGGAATTCGCCGGCATGGTCACCGCGCCGGTGCACAAAGGTGTCATCAATGATGCCGGCATACCCTTTACCGGTCACACGGAATTCCTTGCCGAGCAGACGCGCACACCGTTGGTGGTGATGATGCTCGCCGGCGGCGGCATGCGCGTGGCACTGGCAACCACGCATCTGCCTTTGCGCGAAGTGGCGGATGCGATCACGTCGGACTTGCTGGAAGACATCCTGCGTATCCTGCACCGCGATCTGCAAAACAGATTCGGTATCGCACAACCGCGCATCCTGGTGGCCGGCTTGAATCCGCATGCCGGAGAAGGCGGCCATCTGGGTCGCGAAGAGATCGAAGTGATGATCCCTGTGCTGGATAAACTGCGAGGCGAAGGCATGAATGTGAGCCAGCCATTGCCAGCGGATACGCTGTTCGCCGTCCATCGGCTGCGCGAATGCGACGCCGTGCTGGCGATGTATCACGATCAGGGCTTGCCGGTGCTCAAACACGCCAGTTTCGGCGAGGGCGTGAACATCACACTGGGCATGCCCATCATCCGCACCTCGGTCGATCACGGCACGGCGCTGGAGCTGGCGGGAACAGGCAAGGCCAATGTCGGCAGCTTGCTGGAAGCAATCAAAATGGCCGTTGAAATGGCAAAGTGCGAACAAGCGCGTGGGTCATCCAAGTATGCATAAGGCGAAAAAACAATTCGGACAGAACTTCCTGGTCGACCAGAACATCATCGCCGACATCGTGCGCGCCATCCGTCCCGCAGCGGACGACAACATGGTGGAGATCGGTCCCGGTCTGGGGGCGCTGACGCGTCCGTTGTTGCAGCACCTGAACAAGCTGCATGTGGTGGAGATCGACCGCGACATCATCGCGCGGCTGAAAACCGATTACCCGCAGGACAAGATCGTCATCCACGAAGGCGATGCGCTGAAGTTCGATTTCGCGACGTTGGGCACGCCGTTGCGCATCGTCGGTAACCTGCCTTACAACATCTCGTCGCCGCTGCTGTTCCACTTCGCGGAATATGCTGCAAGCATCACCGACATGCATTTCATGCTGCAGAATGAAGTGGTGGAGCGCATGGTGGCCGAGCCTTCCACGGCGGCATACGGGCGCTTGTCAGTGATGTTGCAGTATCGCTTCTATATGGAGAAACTGCTGGATGTGCCGCCGCAGTCCTTCCGTCCTGCGCCCAAGGTGGATTCCGCCATCGTGCGCATGATCCCGTTACAGGAAGCACAAATACAGGTGCGGGACGAGGCGCTCTATGCCAAGGTCGTCACGGCCGCTTTTGGCCAGCGTCGCAAGACCCTGCGCAACACCTTGCGCGACTATCTGGCGGAAAACGATTTTGAGCAGCTGGAGATCAACCCGCAGCTGCGTGCCGAGAATCTGGGTGTGGCGGAATACACGCGCATCGCCAATTTCCTCGGCGAACGTGCCGTTCCATCCCCTTGAGCCGCTGATCGGCTGGCTTTCGGGTAGAATCACACCCCTTTCATCATCATCAGACGGCGCTTCATCATGTCCGACATTCCACCTATCGTATTGACCTTCGCTGCCAGCGATCCCAGCTCCGGCGCGGGGATGCAGGCCGATATCCTGACCATTGCCAGCATGGGCTGCCATCCTTTGTCGGTGGTCACCGGCATCACCGTGCAGGACACCAGCGGGGTGGAGGATATCCAGGCGGTGGACGCCGATCTGGTGATCGACCAAGCGCGTACCTTGCTGGAAGATATGCCGGTCGCAGCATTCAAGATCGGCCTGCTGGGCAGTGTCGACAACATCGCAGCCATCGCCGAAATCGTTTCGGACTATCCGGATGTCCCGCTGGTACTCGATCCTGTGTTGGCATCAGGTCGTGGCGACGAACTGGCCAATGAGGACATGCTGGATGCATTGCGTGAACTGTTGCTGCCGCAGTCGACGATCCTGACGCCCAATAGTATGGAAGCGCGCCGTCTGGTGGTGGACGAAGACAATGAAGAGGATGACCCATCCTTGTCCGAATGCGCCAAGCGCATTCTGGGTATGGGTTGCGAATACGTACTGATCACCGGTACGCACGAACACACGCCCAAGGTGGTGAATACCCTGTACGGAGAGCGCGGACTGCTGCGCAGTGACGACTGGCCGCGCTTGCCGGGCATCTATCATGGCTCCGGTTGTACGCTGGCCTCTGCTATCGCTGCGTTGCTCGCCAATGGTTTGAGCATGGAAGATGCGGTGCGCGAGGCGCAGGAATACACTTGGGAAGCCTTGAAATACGGTTTCCGTCCTGGCATGGGGCAGCACATTCCGGATCGCTTGTTCTGGGCGCGCGATGAAGAGGATGCGGGCGAGGAGACGCGCCATTAAAGGCTTGTATGCCATCACGCCGGATGAGCTGGATACGGTCAGGCTGTTGCAACAGGCAGAACAAGCCTTGCTTGGCGGGGCGGCGATCCTGCAATACCGCAACAAGCTTGCGGACACGGTGTTGCAACGGGAGCAGGCCTTGGCTTTGCGCGATTTGACGCGCAGTTTCGGAGTGACCTTCATCGTCAATGACGATGTGCAGTTAGCGCTTCATGTGTCCGCCGATGGCGTGCATCTGGGGGCGGACGATGGTGATATCGCTGCGGCACGTGAGGTGCTGGGGCGTGACAAGCTGGTTGGTGCCTCTTGCTATAATCGCGCGTCGCTGGCGGTTGAGGCGGTGCGGCAAGGTGCAGATTACGTGGCGTTCGGTGCATTCTTTCCTTCGAGTGTGAAGCCCGGTGCGGTGACCGCCGAAATATCGTTGCTGGAGAATGCGCGTCGTGCGTTGCAGGTGCCCATCGTTGCGATCGGCGGCATCACGGTCGCGAACGGCAAGCAATTGGTCGTGGCAGGCGCGGATGCGCTGGCGGTGATCTCGGCGCTGTGGCAAGCAGCAGACATCACCCAGGCAGCAAAAGATTTTTCCCAATTATTTGAACAAGGTAACCCAGCATGACTTCGCATAACCAGGAACTGTTCGACGAATCCCAGAAGCTCATTCCCGGTGGCGTGAATTCGCCGGTGCGCGCATTCAAATCGGTCGGCGGTACGCCGCTGTTCTTTAAGCGCGGTCAGGGTGCTTATGTGTGGGATGCGGACGACAAGCGCTATATCGACTATGTGAATTCCTGGGGGCCGATGATCGTCGGTCACTGCCATCCGGAAGTGGTCAAGGCGGTGCAGGATGCGGCTGCCGAAGGCTTGGGCTTCGGTGCACCGACCGCGAGCGAACTGGAGATCGCCGAGACACTGTGCAAGATCCTGCCGTCGCTGGAGATGGTGCGCCTGGTCAGCTCCGGTACCGAGGCGACGATGACCGCGATCCGTCTGGCGCGCGGTTTTACCGGCCGCTCGCGCATCATCAAATTTGAAGGCTGCTACCACGGCCATTCCGATGGCCTGCTGGTCAAAGCTGGCTCCGGTGCGCTGACCTTCGGCCAGCCGAGTTCTTCGGGTGTGCCTGCCGAAATCGCGGGACTGACCACGGTGCTGGACTACAACGATGTGGCTGGTCTGGAAAAGACTTTTGCCGAGATCGGCAATGAGATCGCTTGCGTGATCGTGGAGCCTGTCGCGGGCAACATGAACCTGATCCTGCCCAAGCGCGAGTTCCTCGATGCGATGCGTAACCTGTGTACCAAGCATGGTGCGGTGCTGATTCTGGACGAAGTGATGTCCGGTTTCCGTGTCGGTCTGCAAGGCGCGCACGGCCACTTTGGTATCAAGCCGGACCTGATCACGCTGGGCAAGGTGATGGGCGGCGGTCTGCCCGCTGCTGCGTTCGGTGGTCGTCGCGACATCATGCAATGCCTGGCGCCGCTGGGTGCGGTGTATCAAGCGGGAACGCTGTCCGGCAATCCGGTGGCTGTGGCGGCGGGTCTGACCACATTGAAACTGGTGCAGGCACCGGGCTTCTACGAACGCCTGACCAAGATCGCCAAGGACATGACCGAAGGCATCAGCGCAAGCGCGAAGAAGCATGGCATCCCGTTCAGCGCGCAGTCCATCGGCAGCATGTTCGGTCTGTATTTCAGTGAGAAGGCACCGAGCTCCTATGCCGAAGTGATGGCAAGCGACAAGGAGGCTTTCAATCGCTTTTTCCATGCGATGCTGGGTGAAGGTGTTTACCTCGCACCGTCGGCATTCGAAGCTGGTTTTGTGTCAGCAGCGCATAGCGATGAAGACATAGCGGTGACCATTGCCGCGGCCGACAGAGTCTTCGCGGCCTGGAAATAATGGGACTTTTCTCCCGGGCGGTGTTCTATACCACCGTCAATCACCTGAAGGACTTGCCGCTGCATGGCGGCAAGGAAGTTGCGTTCGTCGGACGTTCCAATGCTGGCAAGTCCAGCGCGATCAACACGCTGGCGAACCATGTTCGTCTGGCTTTTACCAGTAAGACACCAGGTCGCACCCAGCACCTCAATTATTTCGATCTTGGTGACAATCGTTTTCTGGTCGATCTGCCGGGCTATGGCTATGCGAAGGTACCGCCGGATATTCAGGCGCACTGGGAACACTTGCTGGGTCAGTACTTGCAATCCCGCGAAGAGCTTGCCGGACTGGTCGTGATCATGGATGCGAGACATCCACTGACCGAGCGCGATCAGGGGATGCTGGACTGGTTTGCGCCGACAGGGAAGCCGATCCACATCCTGCTGACCAAGTCGGATAAATTGAGTCGGCAACAGGCGACCAAGACCCTGCGCGAAGTGAAAGATTTTCTGGCCGAGCATTTCCCGCAGTGCTCGGTGCAACTGTTTTCCAGCCTGAAAAAGACAGGTACAGACGAAGCGGAAGGTGTCATTGCGGGTTGGCTGCGAGACTGACAGGCAAAAAAATGCCCCTGAACCAAAGGGGAAAGATTCAGGGGCAGAAGGTCTTTACAGGGTAAAGACGCCCGCTCAGGGAGGAGAAACGGGAAGCAGCTCTCGCTACTCGCAAGCTCAGACGGGGCTATGAGAAAATAGTTCCATTACTAGACAAAATTATTTGGGAATAGCTATGCAGATACTTGGTCAGTACCCTCAATCCAGAATGCGCCGCATGCGCCGTGACCAGTTCTCGCGGGATCTGATGCGAGAGCATGTGCTCACACCGGCGGATTTCATCTACCCGGTCTTCGTGCTGGAAGGCAGCAACAAGACCGAGGACGTGAAGTCCATGCCGGGCGTGCAGCGCAAGACGCTGGATCTGCTATTGAAAGATGCTGAGCAGTGCGTGAAGTTAGGTGTGCCGGTGATGGCGATCTTCCCGGTGATCGAGGCGGCGAAAAAAAGCTTGGGCGCTGAGGAGGCATACAACCCGGACGGCTTGGTTCCTCGCGTAGTTGCGGAGTTGAAGAAAAACTTCCCTGATCTGGGCGTGATGACCGACATCGCGCTGGATCCCTATACCAGCCATGGACAGGACGGTTTGATCGACGACAGCGGCTATGTACTCAACGACGAAACAATTGCCGTGCTGACAAGGCAGGCGCAGGCACACGCTGCAGCAGGTGCCGACATCGTCGCGCCGTCCGACATGATGGACGGACGTATCGGTGCAGTACGCGCTGCGCTGGACGAGCAGCAACACATCTACACGCGCATCATGGCCTACTCGGCCAAATATGCTTCCAGCTTCTACGGCCCGTTCCGTGATGCGGTCGGCTCCAGCGGCAACCTCGGCAAGGGTAACAAATACACCTATCAGATGGATCCGGCCAATTCGGATGAGGCGCTGTGGGAAGTCGGCCTCGATCTGCAGGAAGGTGCGGACATGGTGATGGTCAAACCTGGCATGCCATATCTTGATATCGTGCGTCGTGTGAAGGATGAATTCAAAGCGCCGACCTTTGTTTATCAGGTGAGTGGTGAGTATGCGATGCTTAAGGCTGCTGCACAGAATGGCTGGCTTAATGAGGAAGCCTGTGTGCTGGAGGCTTTGCTGTCTTTCAAACGGGCGGGTGCTGACGGTGTTTTGACGTACTTTGCACTGGATGCAGCACGCTGGTTGAAATCAGCCGGCTAGCAGTGCCTCAACTGCTACGGCATCCGCATGAGTCTGCGGGTGCCGCCCACCACTGAAACGTGCACTTTCCGGCAGTACTACAATATGCGTCTGTATGCCGGATTCGGCAGTCAGGGTATAGCTGGGAACAGATTCCTCGCGCCCATTAATGCGTAGCCGCCACTCGCCGCTATCAAACTCGACTTTGTTCTTGAGCAAAAATAACAAGACTGCCTTTACGTCGTCCGAAAATACCATCAGATTGATGTCCGAATATTCTCCTGCGGAACCGCTCAAAACAGACCCGGTCAGGTAAGGCCGAAACTCCGAGAACAGCTGCATGTTGTGCAATGCTTCCAGACGCAGAGCTCGCAGTATGGAAGGGTGATCGTCAGGCTGATATAGCGCTCTATATTGTTGCAACGCCACATCAACTTCTTCGTTGCTTGGCAGATGATGAGTGTCATCGGCTCCGAGTTGTCGGGCCGCCTTGCGCTTGGCAAAGGCGTGGTCTGTGATGCCGCTTTCAGCCATCAGTTTGGCAGCCTGATGCGCCAACTGGGCGCGCATCAGGTCGCGATGCAGTACAGGTGATTTGCGCATTAGAACAGTTGATCAGAGCCAGATTCTGTCGGTTTGAATATTTCCAGCAGGCTGGGGCTTTGCTCTGGAGGTACATTTTCCTCATAGAAATATTCGATATGCGTGCCGTCAGGGTCGCGCAAACCTTCATCATTAATGCGTGCCGTCACCATATGCGGCGGGACTGTGTACTCGATCTCCGGGGTTTCCTTCAGCATCTCACCCATGTAATCCATCCAGATCGGCAGGGCAGCGCCGCCGCCCGTTTCCTTTTCGCCAAGGCTGTGCGGGGTGTCATAGCCCAACCAAGTGACGGCAACCAGTGTTGGGTGGAAGCCGCAGAACCAGGCATCCATCGACTCGCTGGTAGTCCCTGTCTTGCCGGCAAGATCTTGGCGACCAAGCTGCATGGCACGTATCGCAGTACCATGTTTGACGACGTCCTGCATCATGTTGACCATGGTGAAGGTATTACGGATATCAAGAATCTGCTCTGCATCTTTTCCAGCTTCTACCGGGACAGTCTGGCTGATGAGATTGCCTTGCCCATCCTCGACGCGCTGAATCAAGTAGGGGGTGACACGATACCCGCCATTGGCAAAAACCGAATAGCCGCCCAGCATTTGCCATGGGGTAGCGGAAACAGCGCCCAATGCCATGGTCAGATAAGGGCCGACCCTGTCTCTATCAAAACCGAACTTGGTGACATAGTCTTGCGCATATTCAAGCCCTATGGACTGGAGCACGCGTATGGAGACCAGATTCTTTGATTTGATAAGCCCCTGACGCAGTCTCATTGGCCCTTCGAACCGCCCTTCATAGTTTTTGGGCTCCCACAGTTCGCCACCGGTGTCGGACAAATTAACAACGAGGGGAGCATCATTGACTATGGAAGCTGGGGTGAAGCCCTTTTCAAGCGCGGCAGAATAGATGAAGGGCTTGAAGCTGGAGCCTGGTTGGCGCCATGCCTGCGTAACATGGTTGAATTGCTTATGGTTAAAGTCAAAACCGCCAACTAAAGCATAAATGGCGCCAGTGCGCGGGTCTGCAGAAACGAATGCTGCCTCAGCCTCTGGAAGCTGGGTTACTTCCCAAGTTTCAGAAGGCGTTTTAACAATGCGTATCAGCGCGCCCTTCTTGATGCGCGGATGCAGAACCAAGTGATCTTCGACCAGCTGCTGAGCAAAGCGCATTCCCTCTTTGGAAATTTCAAGCGTTTGCCCATCTTTGGTGCGGACGGAAATTCCCTTGCGTGAAACAGATAAGACGACCGCAGGAATGAGCTCATCGCTGTTTGAGACATCCTGCAAAGCTTTGTCGACTAGAGCCTCAGTATTGTTCTTCTGAAGATCTACAAAGCCCTCCGGACCACGATATTCATGACGGTGGTCGTAATCCATGACGCCTTTTCGCAGAGACGCGTAAGCGACACCTTGGTCCTTGACCCGAATTGTGGTGTATACGTTGTAGCCTTGGGTGTAAGCGTCTTCCTGGAAGCGGTCATACATTTCCTGCCGTACCAGTTCGGAAACGAAACTGGCATTGACAGAAAATTCTTGATGATAAGCAGATTGCTTGGTCTGAACTGGCTCAGTAAGTGCGAGAGCAAATTCATCCTGGTTGATGTAACCAAGGTCACGCATACGACGAAGGACGTATTCCTGCCTGACTTTGGCTCTCGATGGATTGACGACCGGATTGTAAGCGCCAGGTGCTTTGGGCAGACCGGCCAGCATAGCCATTTCCGCGGTAGTCAATTGGCTGAGAGGTTTTGAGTAGTAGGCCTGTGCAGCAGCACCGAAACCATAGGCACGTTGCCCAAGATAAATATGATTGATATAGAGCTCTAAGATCTCGTCTTTGGTGAGGTTGTGCTCAATTTTAAAGGCGAGCAGCATCTCGTTGAATTTGCGGCTGAGCGTTTTCTCCTTGGAGAGGAAAAAGTTGCGAGCAACTTGCATGGTGATGGTACTAGCACCCTGCTTGACACCTCCAGATGCAAAATTTGAATATGCGGCACGCAAGACGCCAACATAATCGACACCCCCGTGTTCATAGAATCGATCATCTTCTGCTGCGAGGATGGCGAGCTTCATCCGCTCAGGCACTTCTTCTATCTTTACTAGTTCGCGTCGCTCTTCACCGAATTCACCGATCAGGATGTTTTCGGAACTATAGATGCGCAAAGGCAATTTGGGCCGATAGTCTGTAAGCGCATCAAGGGATGGTAGCGTTGGATAAGTCAGAATCGCTGCAAAAATGAGAAGCAGGAACGGCAGAAGCGGAAGCATCAAAATACCGACCGCAGGATAGAACCACCAGCGTGAAGTCATAACTATCTATTTTTGATTAAAGTTTAGGTTTTCATTATATCGTCCTGATAATGAAAAGGACGAACATAGAAAAAACTTTACACCCTTGGGAGTTATTGCTAGGATTTAAACCAGTTTATACGGAAGTGCGCTAACTATCCTATGATTAAAGGAAATTTTGACATCCCGTTAGATTTTCTGCAAACCTCCACGCCGCCCATGATTGGCGTGGATATCAGTTCGTCTTCAGTCAAGATGCTTGAATTGAGCAAGGCCCCCAAAAAGAGCGGGTTCGTAGTGGAGCGCTACGCGATTGAACCTCTGCCATCCGATGCGGTAAGCGACGGCAACATCAATAATCTGGATGCAGTTTCTGAAGCGTTACAACGCGCATGGAAGCGTATGGGGACGCGCATCAGAAATGTGAGCTTGGCACTACCGGCCGCGGCAGTCATCAGCAAAAAAATCATGCTGCCAGCGGGATTGCGCGAAGACGACCTTGAATATCAGGTCGAATCCGAGGCGAACCAATATATTCCCTTTGCGCTGGATGAGGTGAACCTTGATTTTCAAGTAATCGGCCCCTCAGCGAGCAATCCGGAAGAAATCGAAGTTCTGCTAGCAGCATCACGCAAGGCGAATGTCGAAGATAGGGTGGCTGCTGCGCAGACAGCAGGACTTAAGGCCGTAGTGATGGATGTAGAGCCGTATGCTGCTGAGGCAGCTTTCGATCAGATCAGTTCTCAGTTGCCTGGAGGCGCTGAAGACCAATGCGTTGCAGTTGTTGATATTGGCGCAAGCGTAATGAATGTAAATGTGCTGCGAAACGGGCAGTCTGTATATACACGCGATCAGCAGGTCGGAGGTAATCAGTTGACTCAGCAGATCCAGGCGGCATTTGGACTGACCGCAGAGGAAGCTGAGGCTGCCAAAAGAAACGGCGGCTTGCCAGAAAATTATGAAAGCGACGTACTGGCTCCTTTTCGTGAAAACGTGGCGATGGAAGTGGCACGAGCGCTGCAATTCTTCTTTACCTCTACTCAGTACAATGAAGTGAGCTATGTCGTGCTGTCGGGCGGTTGTGCTGCACTGATGGGGCTGGATGAGGCCGTGGCTACGCGAACACAGGTAAGCACCTTGGTGGCCAATCCATTTGAACTCATGACACTTTCATCAAGAATCAAGCCGCGCCAGCTTCAGACTGACGCACCAGCCTTGATGATCGCCTGTGGCTTGGCGATGCGGAGGTTTGATCCATCATGATAAGAATCAATCTATTACCGCACCGCGCTGAAAAGCGCCGTGCCAAGCAACTGCAATTTATTGTACTCAGCGTGATATCTATTGCGCTTGGCGCATTTCTGGTGGGTCTGGTGCATGTTGCAATCGGAACCCAGATTTCCTATCAGGAAAGACGGAACGGTTACTTAAAGCAGGAAACTGCTGTGCTAGATAGGCAGATTGCAGAGATAAAAAAACTTCGAGAGCAGACGCAGTCACTGTTGGCTAGAAAGAATGTGGTTGAAAATTTACAGTCTACTCGATCAGATGTGGTGCACTTATTGGACCAGATGCTGCGGATACTGCCCGAAGGGGTTCACCTGCAATCTCTTCAGCAATCTGGGCAGAAAATTAGCCTTGTGGGATATGCGCAATCTAATGCGCGAGTATCTACCCTGATGCGCGCCATAGAAGATTCTCCATGGCTGAATTCACCAGCCTTGGTGGAAATCCATGCTGCTAATGTCGGCGGGTCGCGCCTAAACGAATTCTCCTTGAATTTCAATCTGACAAAGCAGGCTGATTCTACGAGTACGGCCAATTCTGGCTCAGGCACAAGGAAATGAAAATGGCCATGAACTTTTTGGAAGAGCTAAAGAATATTGATCCCCAGAAGCCAGGGAATTGGCCTTGGTTGGTCAAGCTAGCGTCATTCCTCTCCATGTTTTTGGTGGTGGTGGCAGTGGGAGGCTTCTTGGACTGGCAGGATCAGTACGAGAATTTAAAACAGATTAAGAACGAAGAAGAGCGACTCAAAGAGGCGTTTCTCATAAAAAAACGCGAGGCGATTAATCTGGACATTATCAAGAAGCAACTGATAGATACGCAGCAATCATTTGGTGCTTTGCTGAAGCAGTTGCCAAGTAAGTCCGAGATGGATGCATTGCTTACTGATATAAACCAGGCCGGTTTGGGGCGCGGATTGCAGTTTGAGTTGTTTCGTCCGGGAGGTGAAGTTGCGACCGGAGTGTTTACAGAACAGCCAATAGCGCTGAAGGTGTCAGGTAGTTATGACGATCTAGGAAATTTTGCAAGCGATATTTCTCAATTGCCGCGGATTGTTACATTAAACGATATCAAGATCACTCCCATTGCAGGCGGAATGCTAACCATGGAGTCCACGGCAAAGACCTATCGATACTTGGATGAATCTGAGCTGGCAGCTCAGAAGCGTGCGGCTCAGGCAGCAAAGAGGAAGAAAAAATGATCGCGCGAATACTTACCGTGCTGATAGGAGTGCTGCTCGCAGGGTGTGGCGGCGAAGAGTTTCAGGATCTACGAGATTTTGTGAGCAACGCAGGGGCTGATATGCGCGGAAAAGTTGAACCACCGCCTGATATTAAGCCGTACGAGCCATTCGCGTATGACAATTCAACGTCGCTTCCAGATCCTTTTAAGCCCCGCAAAATGAAATCCGGGGGCTCCGGTCGTGGAGGTACAAATCAACCAGACTTTGATCGACCTAAAGAAGAGTTGGAAGATTTTCCGCTTGAAAGCCTGAAGATGGTGGGATATCTGTACCAAAAAGGAGTGGCACATGCCGTGCTCCGATCATCGGAAGGAAAAATACATCAGGTCAAGGTTGGAAATTACATAGGTCTTAACTTTGGGCAGATCACATCAATCTCAGAGACCGAGCTTACAGTCAAGGAAATGGTGCAGGATAGTGCCGGTGACTGGACAGAGCGCGAAAGCAGCCTGCAATTGATCGAATGATTAGGAGTGAAAAATGAAATTGCATAACGTGTCTTCACACAAATTGTCCCGATTGCTGGCCATCCCATTAATGCTGTGCGCGTTCGGTCTAATGGCACAGGAAGGGCCAGAACTCAACAGTATCGAGTCGCTCAGTGCAAGCAATGATAATGGCAAGCTCGTAATTAGGGTGAGCATGAAATCTACACCTCAAGCACAGCCTGCTGCATTTACTATTAACACGCCGCCGAGAATCGCCTTCGACTTTCCAAATACAGAGAATGGTCTGGGCGCCTCTATGCAAACCTTCGGAGAAGGAGTTGTGCGCAGCGCAAACATTGTCCAAGCGGGGAGTCGGACTCGCTTGGTCATTAACCTAGCCCAAATGGCTGGTTACGATACGCTGGTAGAGGGAAATGATGTATTGATCACGTTGCAACCAAAGGGTGAGGGCGGAACTGTGGCTCCAGTTGCTGCGGCGCATTTTGCAGATGCGTCTGCTAGTGCGCAGATGCATAGCTTGAGAGATATTGACTTCCACAGGGGAAGTAACGGGGAAGGAAGAATTCAAATTGATCTTTCCGATGCCGACATCGGAATAGATATCAAGCAACAAGGCAGAGCTTTGATAGTTGATTTTCAGCGTGCGGTGTTGCCGCGCAATTTGCAGCGGAAGCTGGATGTGTCTGACTTTGCAACACCCGTCCAGATGATTGATGCATTTGCGCAAGGAAGCAATGCACGCCTCTCTATTGAGCCAAAAGGGCTGTGGGAATATTCGGCATATCAGACAGATAACAAATTCATTGTGGAAGTTAAGGCGGTTGCTGAAGATCCTAACAAATTAGTTAAGGGGAACATGCCAGGGTTTTCAGGAGAGAAGCTTACACTAAACTTTCAGAATATATCTACACGTGAAGCCCTAAGCGTCATAGCAGACTTTACTGGATTGAACATGGTAATCAGCGACACTGTCTCAGGGAGTTTGACACTGCGCCTGAAAGACGTACCCTGGGATCAGGCTTTCGAAATAATTCTGCAAAGCCGCGGTCTTGATATGCGCAAGAATGGCAATGTGATTCAAGTTGCCCCACGAGAGGAAATTGCGGCCAAAGAGAAAATCGAATTCTCTGCGCGGCAGGAAATCACAGAACTAGAGCCTCTTCGGACGGAGAATTTCCAACTTTCTTATGCAAAAGCTGCGGATATTGTGAATTTAATTTCAAGTGACAAGCAGAAAATACTTTCAAATCGCGGCAGTGCAAACTTCGATTTGAGGACAAACATGGTGTTTGTGAAAGACACCTCGTCAAGCCTGGAGGAAGTGCGAAAACTGGTAAAGCTGGTTGATGTCCCCGTTCGTCAAGTGCTGATCGAGGCGAGATTCGTCGAAGCAGGTGAAACGTTCAACCATACCTTAGGTGGCCGCCTAGGTTACACAGGACCTACAGTTGCCGTGGGCGGAACTGGAAGGATGAATGTATCTGGTGGCAGCCTCAATTTGCCAGGTGCCAGCGCTGGAATAGGCGGATTAACCATGTCGCTATTCAACGCGGCAGCGACAGAAACTCTGACTTTGGAATTGAATGCATCAGCAGTCGATGGAACTACAAAAAATATTGCGAGTCCTCGAGTAGTCACTGGTGACAAGACTCCGGCAACAATTGAATCCGGAGTAGAAGTGCCCTACTTGCAAGCCAGCAGCAGCGGCGCAACTAATGTGGCATTCAAAAAAGCCGTGCTTGGCCTGACAGTAACGCCGCAAATCACACCTGAAGACAGCGTGACCATGAAGATCAGCGTGAGCCAGGATACCGTTGGCAACATTTACTCGGGTGTTCCAAGCATTAATACCAAAAGAGTCGATACTCAGGTGCTAGTAGAGAACGGCGGAACAGTGGTGATTGGCGGTGTTTACACCCAGGATGCCTCAGATTCAACTGATGCGGTGCCGGGCGTGGCCGACATTCCTGTATTGGGCTGGTTATTCAAGACCAACACCAAGGTCAAATCCAAAAAAGAGTTGCTTGTATTTATCACGCCCAAAATCCTCAAGGAAACACTCGGATCGAATTGATTTATAAAGTGTTTTCAGTAGTACTACAAAGCCCGGCACGCCGGGCTTTGTATTGGCGGTTAGCTGAGTGAATCGGCTACAATTCGGACTATGGCAGCTACCGATCTATTCCAGCAAAAATCCAACAATATCATTCTGATCGGCATGATGGGGTCGGGCAAGACTACGGTCGGAAAGCTGCTGGCGAAGCAACTGCAAAAAACATTTGTGGATAGTGATGACGAGATACAGCGCCGCACTGGGGTAACAATTCCACATATTTTTGATGTGGAAGGAGAGGTGGGATTTCGGCAGCGAGAAAGTGCAGTTATTGAAGAACTGGTGATGCGGCAGAATATTGTGCTGGCGACAGGGGGCGGTGCTCCGTTGCACCCCATAAGCCGAGAACTGTTAAAGCAGAACGGTGTGGTTATCTATCTAAAAAGCAATGTGCATGACCTTTGGCAAAGAACCCGCCATGACCAGAGTCGGCCGTTGCTCCAAACAGCAAATCCACGTGCAAGCATACAAAGGCTATACGAAGAACGCGACCCGATATACAGTGCTATGGCGGATATTGTGATACCAACCGGAAAGCAAAACGTACAAGTCCTGCTTGCCAAACTGCAGGATCAGCTGGTCGTCTACCTAGCCAAATATGGAATACAGCAGGAGAAGAGTTAAATATGGAAACACTAATGGTCGGCCTAGCTGAACGAAGCTATCCCATATACATAGACAGCGGTCTGCTAGACAGAATTGAGCTGCTGCTACCCAAGCTTCCAGGTAAGCGAGCGGTCATTATTAGTAATTCAATTGTTGCGCCCATATACCTTGAAAGAGTGCGCGCAGTATTGGAGCAACAAGGCGTGCATTGCGAAAGCATAGTATTGCCGGATGGTGAACAATATAAAAATGCAGAATCGATCAATGCAATCTACGACGCTTTGCTGGCAGCACGAAGCGAACGCGGCACTCCACTAATCGCGCTGGGTGGTGGAGTAATCGGGGATATGGTCGGCTTTGCCGCTGCTACCTATCTACGCGGCGTGCCATTCATTCAAATCCCGACGACGCTGTTGTCACAAGTCGACTCCTCAGTGGGAGGTAAAACAGGCATCAACCATCCTTTGGGAAAGAATATGATTGGAGCTTTCTATCAGCCGGTGCTGGTGCTAGCAGACACTAATACGCTGGATACACTGCCTGACAAGGAGCTGAAGGCAGGTTTGGCAGAAGTTATAAAGTACGGACTGATCCGCGATCTGGCGTTCTTTGAGTGGCTTGAAGGCAACATAGAGAAAATACTAACAAGAGACAAGAGTGCGTTGCAGTACGCCATCTCCCGAAGCTGCCAGAACAAGGCGGAAGTGGTCGGCATGGATGAGCGTGAAAGCGGCGAGCGTGCACTGCTGAATCTCGGGCATACATTCGGCCATGCGATCGAGAATGGAATGGGCTACGGTACTTGGCTTCATGGTGAGGCCGTTGCAGCAGGCACGATCCTGGCCGCAGATCTTTCGCAGCGGATGGGTTGGTTAACTGACCGAGACGTGCTTCGGGTGCGCAACCTGTTCACACGAGCCGGCCTGCCAGTCACCTCCCCCAAACTAGGCGCAGACAAATATTTGCAGCTGATGGGGCTGGACAAAAAAGTGGAGGGGGGGAAGATTCGCTTTGTACTATTGCGGTCAATCGGCCATGCAGTGATGGAAGGCAACGTTCCGCAAGAAATGGTGATGCAGACTTTGGAGGCGTGCAGTGCCTGAGCAAGGATTGGCAGAGTATGCCGTCAGCACAAGCACAATCGGTCGGAAGGTAAAGGAGCCTTCGCCAAACGGTCGAAGCGAGTTTCAGCGAGATCGAGATCGCATTATTCATTCTGCAGCATTTCGCCGTCTGGAATACAAGACACAAGTATTTGTGAATCACGAGGGTGACCTGTTCAGGACGCGTCTGACACACAGCATCGAGGTTGCCCAAATCGGTCGTTCGATTGCTCGGCGAATACGAGCGAACGAAGATTTGGTGGAGGCAATTTCTCTTGCTCACGATCTAGGGCATACGCCATTTGGACATGCGGGTCAGGATGCGCTAAATGAATGCATGAAAGAGCACGGTGGCTTTGAGCATAACCTGCAGTCCTTGCGAGTGGTTGATACATTGGAAGAGCGGTATGCAGCATTCGATGGGCTGAATCTGTGTTTTGAAACGCGCGAAGGCATCCTCAAACACTGCTCTAGGGAGCATGCTGCCCAACTGGGTGAGGTGGGTGAGCGATTTTTTAGGAACAGACGCCCTACATTGGAAGCCCAGATTGCGAATCTTGCCGATGAAATCGCGTATAACAACCACGATGTCGACGATGGGCTTCGCTCTGGCTTGCTAACACTGGAGCAACTGGCCTCAGTCGGGATATTTTCAAAGCACCTGGAGGAGGTGCGGGAAGCCTATCCGAATCTGGCTGAGCGTCGACTGGTACATGAGACTGTGCGCAGGATGATCAATACCTTGGTAAATGACCTGATCGCTCAGACTGAACAAAATATCCGCAGTTATGCGCCGCAAACGGTAGACCACGTGCGCGAAGCCCCGCCGCTTGTCGCATTTACTGCCGAAATGCAGGAACTTAATCGCGAACTCAAGAGCTTCTTGCGCGCCCATCTGTATCGCCATTACCGAGTCATGCGTATGACTGCCAAGGCACGTCGTATCATTGGCGATCTCTTTTTTGCCTTCATGGACGATCCACGTCTGTTACCGCCACAATTATCATCTCAGGCAGGCGAGGGCCAAGCACGTACTGTGGCGGATTACATCGCTGGCATGACGGATCGTTATGCCATTCGTGAGCACCGACGAATATTTGCGATAGAAGAAATATAAAGTTGTGCACCGCTAACAAAAAAGGCATCCCCATCGGATGCCTTTTTTGCAATCAAAGTGCCTGCGCTGCAATGCAGGCAACGGAATTACTCACTAGAATACGTAAGGTGAATCCGGCAGGATGCATGGTTCTACATCGGTCTTGAGTGCACGTAAGCGGAACTGCACTTCGCCGACTGCATCCGAGCCTTGCACCACTGTTTTGCCACGAATCCTGACTACGGTCCAAATAGCACTGGTCTTGGGGTAGGTCAGATCAAAGGTAGCTATGCCGTTCGCATCTGTAGTGACGGTCGCGGGCACAGTGCCGGCAACCGAGTTTGCTGGAGTGATATGCGTATCGCCGGTTGCGGTGCCAGGGGCCGCTGTGCCGTCAGCATAATAGTTTCGGGTGCCATCTTCGGTGCCATCCAACACCAGGTTTTCGTTTACATCTTCATTGAAAAACGTACCACCATTGCCTGCTACATAAACGGGGTTGGTGAGTGGGCTGAGGCCGTCCCAAACTCCGCCATCAGGATCATAGAAGCAGGCACGACCAGTGCTCCAGGCAATAGGCCAAAGGCTGAGGTTGACCACGGTGCCTTGCGGCGCAGGGTTGCCGTTGGAATCGGCGACCATGACCGACATAGCCAGAATGTACTGGCTGGCATTCGAGTTGACACCCAGTACCGTGGCTTGGCCGAAGGCCACAGAGCCAGCAGAGCCTCCAATAACAATGGCGGCATCATTGCCGGAATCAGTTGCATTGTCGTTCATCGCTTCTGTGACGACAGCGGTGCCTAGCACTTGTGCTCTAACCTGAATGCCATTCTGTCCTGACGACAGCGATCCGGCAGTGAAGGTTGTAAGTGCTTGCCCCAAACTCAGATTGGTAGTGCCTGTCGTGGTGGTATAAGCAACGACAGGCGAAACGGTTTCCCCGCCGCCGGTTGGATTGATGATGGAAAAAGCAACAGGGGCATCGCCAACTGGGAGGCCGTTGCTGTCCGTCACCGTGGCAATAAGCGTAGATGTGCCGGTGTTACCACCCGAACTCTTCGGAACTACGCTGGGCGTGGCCTGAAGCGTGATGGCAGCCGGTGTCGTCGCCGTCATGGGAACTGTCAGCGAATCGCTGGACGTTTGAGGATTGAGCGGGTCAAACACTTGCACAGTAGCGATGCCTGCTGAAGTTGTAGTCAAAGTTGCACTGGCAACGCCGGCTGCCACAGGGACTGTTACAACGTTTAAGGCGCCGCCGTTCCAGACGCCCATTGTGGTGGCAAAGGTCACGTTGGTGGCAACAGGGGCGGCAACCGTGACCAAAAGAGAATCGCTGGTCTTCATGGCTGCGGTGGTGAAGCTGTTGGTGTTTGCAGATGTCAGTGCCGTTGCGTTCAACTGCAAACCGCTAATTCCGAAAGAGGCTGTCGTGGTCGTAACGGTAATGCTGGCAGAGCCTGTAGCACCCAATGCCGATGCAGTCAGGGTTGCTGAGCCGGCACCGCCGGTTACGCCGGTGACAGTAACAATCAGCTTACCGTTTGCATCAGTAGTACCGGAGGTAGGCGTATAAGAAATATTTCCGACGCCTGATTTAGTCAACGATATTGCAGTGCCGGTCACAGGGGTATTGCCTGCATCCAGTGCGGTGAAGGTGACGGTTACACTGCTTGCGCCGTCATCTGAAACGCTATTGCTGCTGCTCGTGGCGGTAATCGTCGAGCCGGTGATCTGAAGGGGGAGTTGGGTGGTAACCGCGTCAGAGACTGCTGTGATCGTGGCGGTGCGATTGACGCCGGAAGTGCCGCCGGAAAAAGTGGCTGTTAGCTGACCATTGGCATCCGTTACGCCGGATGCGATGCTGAGTTGCCCCGTAGAAGCACTAAAGCTTACAGCTTGTCCCGCCAATACCGCATTGCTGGCAGACAGTACGGTAGCAGTAAGGACAGTAGAAGATGAGCCATCACTTTTAACGCTAGTGCTACTTGCAGAGAGTGATATTGAAGCTGCTAGCGGGGTGGTGGTTGTCCCCGTGGTAGTAACGGCATTGCCTCCACAGCCTGCAAGAAACGCAGTCGACAAAAATAGCAACAAGGACGTAAGTGAAATTGTGAGTTTGAAATCTGAGCGCACGGAAATCTCCCGTAATTAATTAAGTCACCAATTCCGCCCTATTGCGAAAATGTATAAAAGATATTCTATAACCCCTAGTTTTAATTACGCAACTTAAATATTGGCCTATATATTCTAGGCTTCTTAAAAGTGGGGGGGAATTGGAATGTTGCCCTGCCATGCTGGAACGGGTAACATCGCCGCCCTTTTGAAAAAATAACTGGGCACTGGCGGCCTGTTGTCGCCGAGTCGTAACGTCTCTTAGGTGAGGAGCAAGGTGAATAATTCTTCGTTGCCCGCGCAGCAAGGTCTGTATGACCCGCGCAATGAACATGATGCATGTGGTGTCGGATTCGTCGCACATATTAAAGGTCTGGCCAGTCATGACCGAGTAAGTGAAGGCCTGAACATTCTGAAGAACCTGACGCATCGCGGTGCGGTCGGTGCAGATCCGCTGGCGGGTGATGGTGCAGGCATCATGATTCAGATTCCGCACGACTTCCTGAGCAAGGCAACAGCCAAGAATAAAATCCAACTGCCGGCAGCAGGTGAGTACGGTGTAGGCATGTTGTTTCTGTCGCGCAACAAGGCGGCGCGGACAGCATGCGAAAAGATCATTGAAGCCAAGATCAAGGCCGAAGGCCAAACCCTCCTTGGTTGGCGCGATGTGCCAGTCGATAGCTCCGGCTTGGGTGAAAGCGTAAAAGCTGTTGAGCCGCTGGTTCGTCAAGTATTCATCGGTCGCGGTAAGAAGACTGCTGACCAGGATGCATTCGAGCGCAAGCTGTTCGTCATTCGCAAAACTGCTGAACACGCGGTTCGCAAGCTGCCCAAGGGTCAGGGCGAAGGTTTCTACATCCCGTCCATGTCGTCTCGCACCATCGTCTACAAAGGCATGTTGCTGGCAACACAGGTTGGTGAATACTTCCTCGATCTGCAAGATGAAAGCTGTGTGAGCGCATTTGCGCTGGTGCACCAGCGCTTCTCTACGAACACCTTCCCCACTTGGGATTTGGCACATCCGTTCCGCATGATCGCCCACAATGGCGAGATCAACACCATGCGTGGCAACGTTAACTGGATGGCGGCGCGTCATGCTGCGATGTCGTCCAGCTTCCTTGGCAGCGACCTGGATAAACTCTGGCCGCTGATCGCTGAAGGTCAGTCCGACTCTGCCTGTTTCGATAATGCGCTGGAACTGCTGGTGGCTGGCGGCTATTCGCTGCCGCACGCCATGATGTTGCTGATCCCGGAAGCATGGGCCGGCAATCCGCTGATGGATGAAGAGCGCCGCGCTTTCTACGAATATCACGCCGCTTTGATGGAGCCGTGGGACGGTCCCGCAGCAGTGGCCTTTACCGATGGTCGCATGATCGGTGCTACGCTGGACCGTAACGGCCTGCGTCCCGCGCGCTACCTGATCACCGAAGATGACGTAGTACTGATGGCGTCCGAGATGGGCGTGTTGCCGATCGCCGAGAAAAAGGTCGTCAAGAAGTGGCGCCTGCAACCGGGCAAGATGTTCCTCATCGATATGGAAGCGGGCCGCATCGTGGACGACGGTGAGTTGAAGAAACAGATCGCCACCGCCAAACCATACCGCAAGTGGATCGAGCAATCTCGCTACTTCTTGGATGATCTGCCCTCTGTCGCAAAGAAACAGGAAAGCTCGGTCAGTCTGCTGGATGCGCAACAGGCATTCGGTTACACGCAGGAAGACCTCAAGTTCATCATGCTGCCGATGGCGACTGCAGGAGAAGAGCCTACAGGTTCCATGGGTAGCGATGCCGCCTTGCCTGTTCTGTCAGGCCGCAGCAAGGTGCTGTACAACTACTTCCAGCAGCTGTTCGCACAAGTGACCAATCCGCCGATCGATCCGATCCGCGAAGAGATCGTGATGTCGCTCACGTCATTTATCGGCTCCAAGCCGAACTTGCTGGGTGTGGATGAAACCAAACCGGCGCCGCGTCTGGAAGTGCATCAACCCGTGCTGTCGGACGATGATGCCGCCAAGCTGCACAACATCGACAAGCTCACCAAGGGCAAATACAAGTCCAAGACACTGGACATCACCTATCCTGTGAAGAACGGCGCAGCCGGCTGCGAAGCAGCGATCAAGGCGCTGTACAAAGAGGCCGACAAGGCAGTCGCGGCCGGCTACAACGTGCTGATCCTGTCCGATCGCACCCTGTCCGATAAGCGCGTGGCGATCCCGGCGTTGCTGGCAACTGCCGCAGTGCATCATCATCTCGTGCGTGAAGGTCTGCGCACCAGCACAGGTCTGGTCGTCGAGACCGGTTCGGCCCGTGAAGTGCATCACTTCGCACTGCTGGCCGGCTACGGTGCTGAAGCGGTCTATCCATGGCTGGCCTTCGACAGCATCTCCTCCTTTGAGTTGCCCACAGGAGAGGCAGCGAAAGATGGTCACAAGCGTTTCATCAAGGCAATCAACAAAGGCTTGCTCAAAGTCATGTCCAAGATGGGCATCTCGACTTACCAATCCTATTGCGGTTCGCAGATCTTCGAAGCCATCGGCCTGAACAGCGACTTCATTGAAAGTTACTTCCCGGGCACGGCTACGCAGATCGAAGGTATCGGCCTCCAAGAAGTCGCGGAAGAAGCCGTACGTACGCACATCGCGGCATTCGGCAATGATCCGCTACTCGACAATATGCTGGATGCCGGCGGCGAGTATGCCTATCGCGCGCGCGGCGAAGAGCATACCTGGACGCCGGAATCTATCGCCAAGCTGCAGCATTCGACACGCTCTAACAATTACACGACTTACAAGGAATACGCGAAGTTGATCAACGACCAGACCCAGCGCCAGATGACGCTGCGCGGCCTGTTCGAGATCAAATCCGCAGGTAAACCTGTGCCGCTGGACGAAGTCGAGTCCGCCAAAGAGATCGTCAAACGTTTCGCAACTGGCGCGATGTCGCTGGGCTCCATCTCCACCGAGGCGCACACCACGCTGGCAATCGCGATGAACCGCATCGGCGGCAAGTCGAACACCGGTGAAGGCGGTGAAGACGCGAACCGTTTCAAGACCCTGCACGGCGGAGAGAAACTGTCCGAGATCATCGGCAAGGGACGTATCGAAGCCGACCAGACCATGAAGGCTGGCGACTCGCTGCGTTCACGCATTAAGCAGGTTGCTTCCGGACGCTTCGGCGTCACGGCGGAATACCTGTCCAGCGCCGACCAGATCCAGATCAAGATGGCGCAGGGCGCGAAGCCCGGCGAAGGTGGCCAATTGCCCGGCGGCAAGGTTTCCGAATACATCGGCAAGCTGCGTCACTCGGTGCCCGGTGTCGGTCTCATCTCGCCTCCGCCGCACCACGACATTTATTCCATCGAAGATCTGGCGCAGCTCATCCATGACCTGAAGAACTCGAACCCGAGCGCTTCCGTGTCGGTGAAGCTGGTGTCCGAAGTCGGTGTCGGTACCGTGGCCGCAGGTGTCTCCAAAGCCAAGGCGGACCACATCGTGATCTCCGGTTTCGACGGCGGCACCGGCGCATCGCCGCTGTCTTCCGTGAAGCACGCCGGTACATCGTGGGAACTGGGCCTGGCCGAAGCACAACAGACACTGGTGCTGAACAACCTGCGCGGCCGTATCGGCCTGCAAGTCGACGGTCAGATCAAGACGGGACGCGACGTACTGATCGGTGCGCTGCTAGGCGCGGACGAGTTCGGTTTTGCGACTGCACCGCTGGTGGTCGAGGGCTGCATCATGATGCGCAAGTGTCACCTCAACACCTGCCCGGTCGGCGTCGCCACACAGGATCCGGAACTGCGCAAGAAATTCACCGGCCAGCCGGAACATGTCGTGAACTATTTCTTCTTCGTTGCCGAAGAAGTGCGGGAATTGATGGCGCAGATGGGCGTACGCAAGTTCGACGATCTGATCGGCCGTAGCGATTTGCTGGACAAGCGCAAGGGCATCAAGCACTGGAAAGCCAAAGGTCTGGATTTCAGCAAGGTGTTCCACCAGCCCAAGGTCGCTGCCGAAGTGGCACGCCGCCAGGCTGAAGTGCAGGATCACGAGCTGGAAAAGGCACTCGACAACGATCTCATCGCCCAAGCCAAGGAAGCCTTGGACGCGAAGCGCGTGGTCACCATCGAAACCAAGATCTGCAACGTCAATCGCAGCGTCGGCGCCATGCTGTCGCACGAAGTAGCCAAGCGTCATGGCAATGCCGGCCTGCCGGACGACACCATCCGCGTGAAGTTGCTGGGCACCGCAGGCCAGAGCTTCGGCGCCTTCCTCGCGCATGGCGTGACTTTGCAACTTGAAGGCGAAGGCAACGACTACGTGGGCAAGGGCTTGTGCGGTGGCCGCATCATCGTCAAGCCATCCGACGACAGCAAACTGGTCGCGGAAGAAAACATCATCGTCGGCAACACCGTGTTGTACGGCGCGACAGCCGGTGAAGTGTTCTTCCGTGGCGTGGCCGGCGAGCGTTTCGCTGTGCGTAATTCCGGTGCGGTCGCCGTCGTGGAAGGTGTAGGCGACCATGGCTGCGAATACATGACTGGTGGCATGGTGGTGGTATTGGGAGCGACCGGCCGCAACTTCGCTGCCGGTATGTCCGGCGGAGTGGCGTACGTGCTGGATGAAGACGATACGTTCAAACACCGCTGCAACCTGTCCATGGTCCAGCTTGAAGGCATTCCGGAAGAAGCCGCATTGAGCGAGACGGGCGAAGTCGAAGCCCACGGTCGAGTGCATTTCAACCACCTGAACAAGGCGGATGAAGCAGCGCTGCGCGGCAAGATCGAGAAGCACCTGCGCTACACCGGCAGTGCACGCGCCAAAGAGATACTGGATAACTGGGCGAAGTACCTGCCTAAATTCGTAAAGGTCATGCCGACCGAATATCGTCGGGCGTTGCTTGAGATTGCGGCGCTGCAGCAGAAGGAGGCCGCATAATGGGCAAGCCAACCGGATTCAAGGAATTCAAGCGCGTCAGCGAGGGATACGCACCGGTAGAACAGCGTCTGAAGCACTATCAGGAGTTCGTCGCACATCTGTCCGACGCAGAAGCGACCCAGCAAGGTGCACGTTGCATGGATTGCGGCATTCCGTTCTGTAACAACGGCTGCCCGGTCAACAACATCATCCCGGACTGGAACGACCTGGTCTATCGCGGCGACTGGAAGCAGGCCATCGAAGTGCTGCATTCCACCAACAACTTCCCGGAAGTGACTGGCCGCATCTGTCCTGCTCCGTGTGAGGCAGCTTGTACGCTGAACATCGGTCACGAAGCAGTCGGCATCAAGTCCATCGAGCACGCCATCATCGACAAGGCAGGCGAGAATGGCTGGGTCGTGCCGCAGCGTGCCAAGAAGCGCACCGGCAAGAAGATTGCCGTGGTCGGCTCCGGCCCCGCAGGTCTGGCTGCCGCGCAGCAACTGGCACGTGCCGGTCATGCTGTGACCGTGTTCGAGAAGAACAGCCGCATCGGCGGCCTGATGCGTTACGGCATCCCCGACTTCAAGCTGGACAAGCGTTTGATCGACTGGCGTATGGCGCAACTCGCCGCAGAAGGCGTGAAGTTCCAGACCAATACTTTTGTCGGCAAGGAGTTGCCGGGCAAAGGCATCGTGAATGATGCGAAGAAGGTCGTCAGCCCCGCTGCCTTGAAGAAGGACTTCGATGCAGTGATTCTGGCAGGCGGTTCCGAGCAGCCGCGCGACCTGCCGGTGCCGGGCCGTGAACTGGCTGGCGTGCACTACGCGCTGGAATTCCTGATCCCGCAGAACAAGGAAGTCGCGGGCGACGGCAAGAACCCGATCAACGTCGCAGGCAAGCATGTGGTGGTCATCGGCGGCGGCGATACCGGGTCCGACTGCGTGGGCACATCGAACCGTCACGGTGCTGCGTCCATCACCCAGATCGAAGTGATGCCGCGCGCGCCGGAGCAAGAGAACAAGCCCATGACCTGGCCGAACTGGCCGCTCAAGCTGCGCACTTCCAGCTCGCATGACGAAGGTTGCGTGCGCGACTGGGCGATCTCCACCAAGGAATTCGTCGGCGAGAACGGCGTGCTCAAGGCGATCAAGTGCGTGCGCGTCGAATTCAAGGAAGGCAAGATGGTCGAGATCGCAGATAGCGAGTTCGAACTCAAAGCCGATTTCGTGTTCCTCGCCATGGGTTTCACCAATCCGCTGGCGCAAGTGCTGGACGCATTCGGCGTGGCGAAGGATGGTCGCGGCAATGTGCTGGCGACTACCGAAGGCGACAAGTGCTACCAGACCAGCGTCAAGAAAGTGTTCGCGGCGGGCGATATGCGCCGCGGCCAGTCGCTGGTGGTATGGGCGATCCGCGAAGGCCGTCAGGCTGCACGTGCAGTGGATGAGTTCCTGATGGGCTCGTCGTTGTTGCCACGATAATAAAAACAAATCCGCCACCTGACCGGTGGCGGAATTCATTCAGGGAATCAGCATGAACTTCAAAGTAAAGAACGACACCTTCCTGCGTGCATTGCTGCGCCAGCCAACCGAATACACACCGCTGTGGATGATGCGCCAGGCTGGCCGTTACCTGCCGGAATACCGTGCCACCCGCCGCCAGGCTGGCAGCTTCATGGGCTTGTGCAAGAGCCCGGACTTTGCAACTGAAGTGACGCTGCAGCCGCTGGACCGCTTTCCGCTGGATGCCGCCATCCTGTTCTCCGACATTCTGACCGTGCCGGATGCGATGGGCCTGGGTCTGTATTTCTCCGAAGGAGAAGGTCCCAAGTTCGAGCGCCCGCTGGAAACCGAAGCTGACATCATGGCGCTGCAAGTGCCGGACATCGGCAAGGACCTGAAGTATGTGACCGACGCCGTATCGCAGATCCGCAAGTCGCTGGATGGCCGCGTGCCGCTGATCGGCTTCTCCGGTAGTCCATGGACGCTGTCCTGCTACATGGTTGAAGGCGGCAGCAGCGACGATTACGCCAAGGTTAAGACCTTGATGTACAAAGAGCCCAAGCTGATGCACCACATCCTGAACGTGACCGCACAAGCGGTGACCGCTTACCTCAACGCGCAGATCGAAGCCGGCGCACAAGCCGTGATGATCTTCGATTCCTGGGGCGGCGCGCTGTCGCATTCCGCATTCCACGAATTCTCGCTGGCCTATACCCAGCGCATCGTGGACGGTCTGATCAAGGAAAAAGATGGTGTGCGCATCCCGTCCATCGTGTTCACCAAGGGCGGCGGCCTGTGGATCGAGAGCATCGCCGACATCGGTTGCGATGCGGTCGGTCTGGACTGGACCATGGACATCGGCGTGGCACGTCAGAAGGTCGGCCACAAGGTCGCGCTGCAAGGCAACCTCGATCCGACTGTATTGTTCGCCACACCGGAAGTGATCCGCAACGAAGTGGAGAAGGTGTTGTCCAGCTTCGGCTTCGGCAGCGGCCACGTGTTCAATCTGGGTCACGGCATCTCGCAACACACCGATCCCGAAAACGCCGCAGCGCTGGTTCAGGCCGTACACGAACTCAGCAAAAAATATCACTGAAAGCACTTGACAGACGCCGTTTTATGAACAGGCGTCGTTTCTGCAAAAGGCCATGGAAGCTGTACCCCATGGCCTTTTGTATTGAAGGTCTAACCCATTGAAATAAAACAGGGTAATAAACTGCATGGAAAATGGGCGGCAGAAAAAACTGTATACACTGTTTGCAGTTAGCGCACTTCAGCGGTACTTCTCCACATTGTTATCCACAGGAAATGTGGACAACAAAAAAACGCTATATCGCTCAATAGGATTCGCTAAACTTCAAACAAAACACCGGAAAGAATCTGTATAAAATGTCCATCATCCGCGTCGCGCTCGACGTGCCTTTGTCAACACTTTTCGATTACGTCGTCAGTGCAGAAATGCGGATCGAGATCGGTCAGCGCGTCGTTGTGCCATTCGGCCGCAAACAGGTGTTGGGCATCGCGATGGAATGGGCGGAAGGCTCCGATCTGGACGCATCGCGTATCAAGCCGGTGACGCAAGTACTGGATGACGTGCCACCACTGCCGCAGGAGACGCTGACCCTGCTGCGCTTCTGCGGCGACTACTACCACTTCCCCTTGGGCATGACCGTGTTGTCCGCCTTGCCGACACGCTTGCGCGCACTGGAGCCGATCAAGCTGAAGCAGACGCTGGATTACACGCTGAGTCCCGCAGGGCGCGCGCTGGATCTGGCGAACCTGCCCAAACGGCGCGTGGTGCAGCAACGCATATTGCTGGCGTTGCGCGAGGCACCGCTCAGCGGTGCGCAGTTTCGTAGCCTGTCGCCTACTGTGCCCGCCGCCTTGAAGGCTTTGCTGGAGGCGGGCTGGGTCGAGGCATGCGAACCGGTGACGCGCAACACGCACACTTTCAACGATGCGCACGCATTAACAACCGAGCAGCAACACGCAGTCGATTCCGTCGTGCAGCAACAAGGCTACGGCTGCTTCCTGTTGCACGGCATCACCGGCAGCGGCAAGACCGAGGTCTATGTGCACCTGATGCACGAGATGCTCCAGCGCGGCGGACAGGTGCTGCTGCTAGTGCCCGAGATCAACCTCACCCCGCAACTGGAGAATTACTTCCGTAGCCGCTTCCCGGATGTCGATCTGGTCAGCCTGCATAGCGGACTGGCCGACGGCGAGCGCGCGCAAAACTGGCTCAAGGCGCAATCCGGTGCGGCGCGCATCGTGCTGGGCACACGGCTATCCATCTTCACACCTTTGCCCAGCTTGAGTCTGATCCTGGTGGACGAAGAACACGATCCCTCGTTCAAGCAGCAGGACGGCCTGCGCTATTCGGCGCGCGATGTCGCTATCTTCCGTGCCAGCCAGCGCAACGTGCCCATCGTGCTCGGTTCAGCGACGCCTTCGCTGGAAAGCTGGCACAACGCGCAGAGCGGTCGCTACAAACTGCTGACGCTCACGCAGCGCGCCGTGCAACCCGCTACCTTGCCCAAAGTACGCTGCATGGACATCACCCAGTTGCCGCTGCATGAAGGGCTGAGTGAGCCGTTGCTCACCGCCATCGAAGCGCGCTTGCAACGCAAGGAACAGAGCCTGATCTTCATCAACCGCCGCGGCTATTCACCGGTGCTCATGTGCAGCGCCTGCGGCTGGCTGAGTGAGTGCAAACACTGCACGGGCAAGCTGGTGCTGCACATGAAAGACCGCAGCCTGCGTTGCCATCACTGCGGCATGCAACAACGCGTGCCGCACGCCTGTCCAACTTGCGGTGATGTTGACCTCAAACCGGTCGGCATCGGCACGCAGCGACTGGAAGAGACCTTGCAGAGTCGCTTCCCCGAGGCGCGCATCCTGCGCGTGGACCGCGACAGCACGCGCAACAAAGGCACCTGGGATGCCATGCGCAAGCAGATACACGACGGCGAGGCAGACATCCTGATCGGTACCCAGATGCTGGCGAAGGGGCATGACTTTCCCAATCTCACGTTGGTCGGGGTGATCAATCCGGATGGCGCACTGTACAGCTCGGATTTTCGTGCCTCGGAAAAACTGTTCGCACAATTGACGCAAGTCGGTGGCCGTGCCGGGCGCGCGGACAAGGCCGGCGAAGTCATCGTGCAATCCGCCTTCCCTAACCATTCGCTGTTCCAGGCGTTGCGTGCGCACGACTACGAAAGCTGGGCCAGGACGCTGCTGGCAGAACGAAGTCTGGCGGGATTGCCGCCGTTTGCATTCCAGGCGCTGCTGAGTGCGGAGAGCAAGGATGAGCAGTTGATGCTGAAGTTCCTGCATCAGGCGCGCGCGCGCGCCGAACAGCTCCAAACTGAGGTCGAGATATATGGTGTAGTGCCGGCAGCCATGCCTAGGCGTGCGAATCATCATCGCGCGCAACTGCTGTTACAGAGCGATGCGCGCAAGACCTTGCAGGCGTTTTTGAGAAGCTGGAAACCCGAGTTGGATAGTATGGCATCGCAGAAAATACGCTGGTCGCTGGATGTCGATCCGCAGGAATATTGAAAATGACCCGACCGGGCTATATAAGACCCTACTAATTTTGGAGCTATAATGCGCGCGGTCAAATGAATGGAGCAGAAAATGGAAATCCAGCGCTTTACCCTCTCCAATGCAGCACTTCCCTTAAAGACTTTGTTCAGCGGATATCTACTTGTGGTGGGGCTGGGTTTGCTGTTCGCCGGCGCGCAGATCATGCTGACCCACGGCATGGCGGACGGCAAGTTCGGCTTGTCGGTTGACGATATTGTTTACAGTTACTACGGCAAGCGCGATGAAGGTTCCAAACTGGTCGCCAAGCTGAATGGTTCAATGCAGAACAATGCTCCGCCTGAGGTGCGTCTGGCCATCATCAAATGGGCGGAGACCGGCGCTTCCCAGGAACAATGGGACAACCGCATCTCCATGGATATTGACCAGTATTGCTCGCCCTGTCACGCCAACATCCCTACGATTCCGGACCTTAGCAATCCGGCTGAGATGAAGAAAGTACTGGCGGTGGATGAAGGCCAGCCGATGACCACCATGACACGCGTGTCGCACATCCATTTGTTCGGCATCTCGTTCATATTCTTCTTTATAGGCTGGATATTTACATACGCCACCGGCATCGCGCCGCTGCACAAGGCGATACTGATCTCGGTGCCGTTCGGCTTCCTGATCATCGACGTGCTGGCATGGTGGTTGACCAAGATGAACCCGAACTTCGCCTGGCTGGTCATCATCGGCGGTTTCGGCTATAGCCTCGCGGCAGCCATCATGATCTTCACCTCGTTGTACCAGATGTGGATATTGCCGCTGCGCAAGAATCACCCGGTATACCCACCGTCTGACGCAACGTGAGTTCAACAGAAACATTGCTATTGCGTATCGCCGCCGTTACGGGCGGCGATAACGTTTTGACAGGCGACGCAATGGCCGGTCACTGCAAAGACTGGCGCGGCCGTTATCAAGGGTCAGCGATTGCCGTAGTGTTTCCCGCCAATACACAACAAGTCTCCGAAGTGGTGCAGCTGTGCGCCAAGCAGCGCGTCGCCATGGTGCCGCAGGGCGGCAACACCAGCTTGTGCGGCGCATCGGTGCCGCTGGCGGACGGAACCCCGCAGATCATCATCAACCTGTCGCGCATGAACCGCATCCGCGAAGTGGACGCCACCAACTACACCATGACGGTGGAAGCGGGTTGCAAGCTCGCTGCGCTGTATGAAGCTGCCGAGCAGGCTGACCGGTTGTTCCCGCTCGGCCTCACCGCCATCGCGCCGCACTGCGAGATCGGCGGCAACCTGTCCACCAACGCGGGCGGCATCGGTGTGCTGCGTTACGGCAATGCGCGCGACTTGGTGTTGGGGCTGGAAGTGGTCTTGCCGGACGGCAACATCTGGCACGGCCTGCGCCGCCTGCGCAAGGACAACACCGGCTACGACCTCAAGCACCTGTTCATCGGCGCCGAAGGCACACTGGGCATCATCACAGCCGCCGTACTCAAACTGTTCCCGCGTCCGCGCGCCACCGCCACCGCCTGCATCGCCGTGCGCGACCCGGCAGCAGGTGTCGCACTGCTCGCGCACCTGCGCGCCACCTGCGGTGACACCATCAGCGGCTTCGAACTCATCTCGCGTTCCTGTCTCGACCTGGTGTTCAAACACATAGACGACACGCATGAACCTTTCGCCGTGCCGCACGAATGGCTGATCATCACCAAGCTGAGCAATGTCCTGCCCGGCCCGCTGGATGAAGCCCTGCGCACGGCTCTGGAGGGATTCGATGGCGTCATCACCTACGACATCACCACCGACGAAACCCATGCCGAGCGCTGGTGGCGTTTGCGCAAAAACATCGCCGAAGCACAAAAGGCCGAAGGCATCAGCATCAAGCACGACGTGTCGGTGCCGGTCAGCCGCGTGGCGGAGTTCATCGCCGATGCCAGCGCGGCACTGCGCGATTCGTATCAGGGCATACGCATCGTCGCCTTCGGCCACATGGGCGACGGCAACATCCACTACAACATCTCCATGCTAGCTGCTGCGCAGAACGACGTCTTCATCAAGCAGCATGAGCACGATGTGAACCGCATCGTGTATCAGGTCGTCGCGTCGCTGGACGGCAGCATCAGCGCTGAACACGGTCTGGGCCAGCTCAAGCGCGATGAGGTCACCCACTACAAGAGCGCACAGGAGCTGGACCTGATGCGCAACATCAAACATACCCTCGACCCGCAGGGTCTGATGAACCCCGGCAAGGTGGTGTAAGCTCCCGCCATCGCAGCGCACACGGAGGCAACGATGGCGAACCAACCCGAGATCACCAACATGGCCCTGTTCTGCGACTTCGAGAACGTGGCGCTGGGCGTGCGCGACGCCAAATACGCGCAGTTCGACATCAAGAAAGTGCTGGAACGCCTGCTGCTCAAAGGCAGCATCGTGGTCAAAAAAGCCTATTGCGACTGGGAGCGCTACAAGGAATTCAAAGCCCCCATGCACGAAGCCTCGTTCGAACTGATCGAGATCCCCCATGTACGGCAAAGCGGCAAGAACTCCGCCGACATCCGCCTCGTCGTCGATGCGCTAGACCTCTGCTACACCAAATCCCACGTCGACACCTTCGTCATCATCAGCGGCGACTCCGACTTCTCGCCGCTGGTCTCCAAGCTGCGCGAGAACAACAAGTATGTGATCGGCATCGGCGTGAAGGATTCGACATCCGACCTGCTCAGTGCCAATTGCGACGAATTCATCTTCTACGATGATCTGGTGCGTGTGCAGGAAGCCAAGAAGAAACAGGCTGCCAAGAAAGCGCCCGCCAAGGCCAAGATGGAGAAAGCCAAGCCCGCCACCAAGAGCGACGATGACAAGAAACAGGAGGCCATGGATTTTCTGGTCGAGACCGTGGAAGGTCTCATCTCCGAACGCGGCTCCGACGAGAAGATATGGAGCTCCATGGTCAAGCCGACCATGCAACGCCGTCGCCCCGGTTTCACCGAGACGTATTATGGTTATCGCTCATTCAAGGAGCTGATCGAGGATGCGCAGAGGCACAAGATGGTGGTGTTGGTTAAGGATGAGAAGTCGGGGCAGTATATGGTTAGGTTGGCGGCGGGGGAGTGATAGCGTGTATGGGCAAATGCGGCTCGCTCATCTCATCTTACTGATACTTTGTTGTCGGATAGGGGTGCCCTATGAATAGCTACTGTTACATGGTGTTTGCGCTGGTGATAGGGCTAACTTCAATTCATGCTTCGGCCTCAGATTACGCGGAATTAAGTGCGGATTTGGATGGGGACAAGAAACCCGAGATTGTCGTGGCCTCAGTTCTGGATTCGGATTCCGAGGCAGAGGAGTACAAAAAGTTTTCTATTCAAATCGGGAACTCCAATTATGCAGGGGCTTACTACGCTGCAGATGGCGAGCTGCCAAAACTCACTGTTGTTTCTCTGGATCGCAATCTTTCATCAAAGCAGTTGCTCGTTAAAATGCAAGAGCCGTTGTCATGTGAGTATTTCGTTCTGGCTTATTCTTCTAAGCAACTTATCCAATTATTGAAATTCCAAACAGGGGTTGGTTGCGATGTGCAAATTAATGGTGATGGCACTCTCGGGGTGCCTACTTGGGAAGGCTTCTGGTTTAGTCAACAAATCTACCGCCTAAATGCTGAAGGAACACAGCTCACTCTCCTGCCGCAGACAATCCACTCTGTAGGAGTGGATGCAACGGCAAATAAGGACATTCTCCTTGAAAAGGCGCAGTGTGATCAGACGTTCCTAAAACAGGGAAGCAAACTGCGCGTTGAAAGGTTTGATATGGCACTTCACCGCTACTTTATCAACACCACCTTCGGCACTTGTGGGTGGTTAGATACGAAGAAAATGAACGAATACCTTGCTGGGCTACCATGGTCTGGGTAAAGCCCATGTTCAAACAAGCGTAGGATGGGGCATCTCCTTTCGGGGATGAAAGCGTAGCGATACCCATCAAAGTCAAAACCGTCGGGGGTTGCCCGACAGCAAGTTACTTTCTTTTGCTTCGCCAAAAGAAAGTAACCAAAGAAAAGGCGCCCCTGGTTTGCCGCCCCTGCGGGGTGCCCTGCGTTGCTCGAACGGTCGGGCTTCCTCATAAACTCGCACGATCCGCTACGCGGCCACGTGCTCAAACATATTCGTCGGACTACCCCCGCCCGTCCTGCGCTACTCGGCGGCGCTCAAGGGAATGAAAGTCAAAGACGGTTTTGTGTGCGCTTTGCGCACGTTTCTTCCTTTGGGTTTGGTGATGCGGGCAAGCCCGCATCGCAGGTTGGCTTTGGAATTTATGGTTTTGGGATTTCGAATTTCCTCCCCTGTGCGCCGCCGAGTAGCGGAGACTGGTCAGGGGTAGTCGGCGAGGACTGTTTGAGCGCGTAGCGCGAGTTCCGCAGCCGCCTGACCAGTCGAGCAACGCAGGGAACCCCGAAGGGGCGCTGCACCGGGGGCGCCCTCTTTTGGTTACTTTTCTCGGCAAGACGAGAAAAGTGACTGGCTGTCGGGCCACCCCCGACGGTGTTGGTTTTGAATTTAATCAGGAGCAGCGAAAAACCTTCCCCCACCCTAACCCTCCCCCGGCGGGAGAGGGAATGAAACCAGCGGGCTTCGCCCATCCTTCGATACGGCTGCGCCTACTCAGGACGAACGGTCATAGGCGATACCCCTCCCCCCAATGCTATAATCCGCGCCTCTTTTGAAGGCGTCCCGCAATGTCCGTAGTCCTGAATTTCAGATCCCATCTTTCCGAATTGTTCGCGCAGGCTTTGCGCGAGGTGTCGCCGGAGTCGGCGGACACGTCCATTCTCATTGAACGCCCCAAGCAGACCGCGCATGGCGATTACGCCTGCAACCTGGCGATGCAGTTGGCCAAGCCTTTGCGCAAGTCGCCGCGCGACATCGCCAATGCACTGATCGCGGCGTTGCCCAAGACCGATTTCATCGAGAAGGTGGAGATCGCGGGGGCGGGTTTCATCAATGTGTTCATCGCGCCGGCTGCCAAGCAGGCGGTGGTGAACAGCGTGCTGACGGCGGGCGCGGGTTACGGCCATGGGCATGTGGGGCAGGGGCGCAAGGTGGGTGTGGAGTTCGTGTCGGCGAATCCGACCGGGCCTTTGCATGTGGGTCACGGTCGCGGTGCGGCGGTGGGCGATTGCCTGTGCAACGTGCTGCATGCGGCGGGCTGGAACGTGACGCGCGAGTTCTATTACAACGATGCGGGTGTGCAGATCGACAACCTGACCTTGTCGGTGCAGTTGCGTTGCAAGGGCGTGACGCCGGACGATCCGTCCTGGCCGGACTCGGGTTATCGCGGCGATTACATCGCGGACGTGGCGAATGCGTACATGGCGAAAGAGACCGTGGAGGCGGACGACCAGCACATCACCGGTAAGGGCGATGTGGAGGACAAGGAAGCGATCCGCCATTTTGCGGTGGCTTATCTGCGCCGCGAACAGGATCTGGACTTGCGCGCCTTCCAGGTGGAGTTCGATGTGTTCTCGCTGGAGTCCGCGCTGTATACCGAGGGCAAGGTGGAGGCGACGGTGCAGAAGCTGATCGCCAGCGGCCACACTTACGAGCAGGACGATGCGCTGTGGTTGCGCACCACCGATTTCGGCGACGACAAAGACCGTGTGATGCGCAAGAGCGACGGCGGCTACACCTATTTCGTACCGGACGTGGCCTACCATCTGGAGAAGTGGAAACGCGGTTTTGTGCGCGTGATCAACGAGCAGGGTTCCGATCACCACTCCACCATCACCCGCGTGCGTGCCGGTCTGCAGGCGCTGGACGAAGGCATCCCCAAGGGCTGGCCGGACTATGTGTTGCACCAGATGGTGACGGTGCTGAAGAACGGCGAAGAGGTGAAGATCTCCAAGCGCGCGGGCAGCTATGTGACCCTGCGCGACCTGATCGATGAAGTGGGTTGCGATGCGACGCGCTACTTCCTCGCGGCACGCTCGCCCGATTCGCAGCTGGTGTTTGACATCGACCTGGCGAAATCGCAGAGCAACGACAACCCGGTGTATTACATCCAGTATGCGCACGCGCGTATCAGCACGGTACTGGCGCAGTGGGGCGGGGACAAGCAGGCGCTGCACACGGTCGACCTGTCCGTGCTGGAAAGCGATTACGAGAAGGTGTTGTTGCAGAAGATGATCGATTTCCCGACGGTGATCGAGACCGCGGCCAATGATCTCGCGCCGCACCAGATCGCGGTTTATCTGAAGGATTTTGCCGCTGATTTTCACAGCTATTACAATGCGTCGCGCTTCCTGGTCGAGGACGAACAGGTCAAGCTGGCGCGTCTGGCATTGATCGCGGCGATCGCGCAGGTGTTGCGGAACGGTTTGTCATTGCTCGGTGTCTCAGCGCCCGAACAAATGTAACTTCACTAAAGGAACAACATGGCCTCTGCAGGCGGATCGCAAAAATCCAAGGCGCTCGCGTCGCTGATCATCGGTATGGTGATCGGTGTTTCCATTGCGGGCATCGTCGCCTGGTATATGGTTAAGAAGAATCCGACCACCTTCAGCCAGCCTTCGGTCGCGCGCGAATTGCCCAAGCCGGTACCGCAGATCGTGGTGCCGCAACCGAAGCCGGCTGAGCCGGCTGAACAGGCAGCGCAGCCGCAGTTCGAGTTCTACAAGGTGTTGCCGGACAAGTCCGAAGGTGCAACGGCACCCAAGCTGTCTCCTGCCGCCAAGCCGCAGCCCAAAGCGCCGGTCGATGCGACGCCCTATCTGGTGCAGGCAGGCTCTTTCCAGAATGTGGATGATGCGGAGAAGCTCAAGGCGCGACTGGCGCTGAGCGGCTTTGAGGCCAGCATCGTCAGCGTCAATATCCCCGAAAAAGGTTTGTGGCATCGTGTCCGGCTTGGCCCCTTCGCGGGCCTGGCGGCCGCCAACGCCACCATCACCAGTCTGAAAGCAAACGGCATCTCCGCCACCGCGGTGCGTGCCCAATAACCACAGGAGAAGAAGATGACTCTCATGCGTAAACTGTTCGTTGTTCTGTTGATGTTGTGTGCGGTGCAGGTCCAGGCTGGTGTGATGGCGGGGCGCGACTACCAGGTGCTGAGCCCGGCGCAGCCGACCGACAGCGGCAGCAAAGTGGAAGTGCTGGAGTTCTTCTTCTACGGCTGTTCCCACTGCTTCCATCTGCACGGCCCGCTTAGCAGCTGGGAGAAGACCATGCCCAAGGATGTAGACCTGCAATTCGTGCCGGTCATCTTCCGCGATTCCTGGGAGCCGATGGCACGTACCTTCTACGCGCTGGAGGCACTGGGCATGCGCGAAAAACTGCATGACGACCTGTTCCAGGCATGGAACGTGTTCGGTACCGACCTCAGTGACCAGGAAAAGATCTCGGCATTCGTGGCCAAGCGCGGTGTGGATCGCAGCAAGTTCGATGCGGCCTACAACTCGTTCACACTGGCCGGCAAGGTCGCGCGCAGCAACCAGCTGGTGCGCAGCTATGGTGTGCGTGGCACGCCGACCATCGCGGTGGATGGCAAATACATCATCACCGGGCTGGAGCCGCAAGACACCATCCGCGTGCTGAACGAAGTCATCAAGATCGCCCGCAAGGAACGCAGCAAGCATAAATGAGGGTCGTCATTTCCGGCGCGTCGAGCGGCATCGGTCTTGCCCTCGCGCGCCATTATCTTGAGCGCGGCGCAACTGTCGCCGCCTTCGCCCGTCGCGGCGAACTGTTGCAGCAACTCTCCTCGCAATTCCCCGACAAAGTCTTCCCTTACACGCTGGACGTGCGCGATGGTGCCGTGATCAATGCGGCCGCACACGATTTTATGGCGCGCGCCGGCGTGCCGGACATCGTGATCGCAAACGCGGGGGTGAGCATCGGCACGTTGACCCGCCATGCGGAAGACAACGATGTGTTCAAGCATGTGATGGACATCAATGTGCTGGGCGCGGTGCAAACCTTCCAGCCCTTCATCGAAAAGATGCGTGCAGCAGGCAGCGGCCGACTGGTCGGCATCGCCAGCGTGGCCGGTTTCCGCGGACTGCCCGGTGCGGGCGCGTATTCCGCTTCCAAGGCGGCGCTGAACTCGTACATGGAAAGCCTGCGCCTGGAAATGCGCGGCAGCGGCGTCAAGGTAGTGACCATCTGTCCTGGCTACATCCGCACCCCGATGACCGACATCAACCCTTACCCCATGCCGTTCATGCTGGACGCGGACGACGCGGCACACCGCTTCGCGCGCGTGATCGAGCGCGGTTGTTCATTCAAGGTCGTGCCCTGGCAGATGGCGCTGGTCGGGCGCGTATTGAAGTTGCTGCCGAACTGGTTGTACGACCTGCTGTTTGCCAACGCGCCGCACAAGCCGCGCGCGGAGCACTGATGGCGATCTACAAGCGCTTCATCAAGGGTGGCGTGCCGGAATATCTGGCCCATCACTACTGGTGGGCCTACCTGTGGGAAAGGAGCATCTGGTTCTTCGACCATCAGCCCATCATCAACGCCATCCTGTTCGGTCAATACGACAAGCTGTTGCACAAGACGCTGCGCCATGTCGATGCACGCTCCGGTGCGCGTCTGCTGCAGCTGACCTGCGTCTACGGCAAGCTCACGCCGTCGCTGTTCCGCAACGCGGACAACGAGGTTCACCTGTGCGATGTGGCGACCGGGCAACTGCAACTGGCACGCAGCAAGACGCAGGACATCGCGCGCCGCATCCACCTGTCGTGTATGAACGCCGAGACACTGGCCTATGCCAACGATGTATTCGACCAGCTGATCCTGTTCTTCCTGTTCCACGAGTTGCCGACGGAAGCCAGACAGAACGTCTACGACGAGATGGCGCGCGTGCTGAAGCCGGGCGGGTCGGTGCTGATGACGGAATACGCGGCGACACCGCATCACCATCCCTTGTATCGCTTCCCGCTTACGCGCTGGATATTGGGAACACTGGAGCCGTTCCTGCCGGGATTCTGGCAGGAGGATGTAACGGCCAAACTGGAAGAAGCCCTGTGTAAACAGGGCAAATCGCTGGCCGGCGAGCCGCACGTCGAATACTGCTTCGGCGGCTTCTACCGGGTGATGCGTTACGACCTTGCATAGGGTGTCCCGGCAGTCGGCTCCTTTTACTTGTCTGTGCGAATGCGCAGGAAGCGGGCGAAACGCGGGATGCCGGTGTCCTCGTTCACGCCGTTGTAGCGATAACTGACCCAGCTCCCCAGCGCCGGCGGCGTTCGCCGATCCACATCGGAGAGTCCGCCTCCCAAACGGAAGCGCACTCCCTCGGGCGTTTCCACTTCCAGAGCGCCCAGCATGCCCGCGTACTTTCCCTTGCCCGGCAGATGCGCCACGACTCGGGCATCTGCGTCCTGAAAAGGCTTGAGCTTGAGCAGGTCGTCGTTGCGTTCGGCGCGATAAAGCGACGCACCGCGATGCAGCATCAATCCCTCGCCGCCCTGCCCGACGATGCGCTCAAGCATCGCTTGCAGCGCATCGTGATCGCGCACCCGTAACTGCACGACATGCTGCAGCCATGGCTGGCCGACGCGCGCGACGATCTGTTGCAGGGCCGCATCGCGCTCGTCGAACACACCGGGATGGGTCGGCAGATCGAACACCATGAAATTTATCTTCCGCCATTCGGCATCGTCGGGCGTCTGCTTGCGGATGATGGAAACTGCCTGGGTGAATTGTCCGCGTGCGATCCACAACTCGCCGTCCAGCGGCACATTCGGCCAGCCGGCGGTGAACCATTGCGGCGCATGGATGAACTCGCCGCCGCGCGAGAGCAGTCGATGACCGTCCCAATAACCGCGCATGCCATCGAATTTTTCGCTGACCCGGTATTCAGTGAGCGGGATCTCGTCGCGATAGATGTTCGCCAGCATCAGCGGCGGCGCGGCGGCGAAAAGCGGGGAGGGGAGTTGCAGCAGGAGCAGCGCCAGCCAGAACGATGTGAGCATTTGCCTCATATCCACTCCCGTTATACCGGTTCAGGCCGGAATCCAGACAAGAAAATATCCCGCGAGGCTGTCAATGCCGTGGGCTTTGTGCGCCACACGGTCAGCTGATGCTGCAATACCAGCCTCAGGTAGGGCGGCGATCAGCCCGCGAGCTTTTGCTTCAAAACCTCGTTCAGTTGCGCCGGGTTGGCCTGGCCCTTGCTGGCCTTCATGGCCTGACCGACGAAGAAGCCGAACAGCTTGTCCTTGCCGGAACGATATTCGGCGACCTTGTTGGCGTTCGCGGCCATCACTTCATCCACGATCTTCTCGATCGCACCCGAATCCGAAACCTGCTTCAGCCCCTTGGCGTCGATGATGGCATCCACTTCACCACCTTCCGCCCACATGGTGCGGAACACTTCCTTGGCACCGGAGTTGGAGATGGTGCCGTCCACGATACGTGCCAGCATGCTGCCCAGTTGCTGGGCGCTGATCGGGCATTGCGCCATGTCCAGACCGTCGCGGTTCAGCTGCGCGTTCAGTTCGCCCATGATCCAGTTGGCGCAGGTCTTGGCATCCTTGGGCACGGCGGCCAGTACGGTCTCGAAGAAGTCGGCCATCTCGCGCGAGGTGGTGAGGACGCTGGCGTCGTAGGCGGACAAGCCGAGCTCATTCACATAGCGCGCCTGCTTGGCTTGCGGCAACTCGGGCAAAGTGGCGCGCATCTGTTCTATCCACTCAGGCGAGATCTCCAGCGGCAGCAGATCGGGATCGGGGAAATAGCGGTAGTCGTGCGCGTCTTCTTTGGTGCGCATAGCACGCGTCTCGCCCGTATCGGGATTGAACAGGATGGTGGCTTGCTGCACCTGTCCGCCGTTCTCGATGGTGTCGATCTGCCACTGCACTTCATAGTCGATGGCCTGTTGCATGAACTTGAACGAGTTCAGGTTCTTGATCTCGCGGCGCGTGCCCAGCGGCTCGCCGGGGCGGCGCACCGATACGTTCACGTCGCAACGGAAAGAACCTTCCTGCATGTTGCCGTCGCAGATGCCGATCCAGCGCACCAGTGTGTGCAGAGCCTTGGCATAAGCCACGGCCTCGGCAGCGGAACGCATGTCCGGCTCGGACACGATCTCCAGCAGCGGTGTGCCCGCGCGGTTCAGGTCGATGCCAGTCATGCCGTGGAAGTCGCCGTGCAAGGATTTGCCTGCATCTTCTTCGAGGTGGGCGCGGGTGATGCGCACGGTCTTTTCGTAAGGCTTGGCGTTGCCGGACAGCGGTGCGACCTGAATGGTCAGCGCACCTTGTCCGACCACCGGCAGTTCGAACTGGCTGATCTGGTAACCCTTGGGCAGGTCGGGATAGAAGTAGTTCTTGCGTGCGAACACCGAGCGCGGCGCGATGTGCGCACCGGTGGCGAGACCGAACTTGATGGCGCGTTCGACCGCGCCCTTGTTCAATACCGGCAACACGCCGGGCAGCGCCAGACTCACTGCATCGGCTTGCGTGTTCGGTTCTGCGCCGAATGCGGTCGATGCGCCGCAGAAGATCTTTGATTGGGTCGAAAGCTGCGCATGCACTTCCAGGCCGATGACGATTTCCCACTGCATCATGTGCTCCGTTTCTTCGATTGGGTAGGCAGGGCGGCGCGTACGCCATCCCAGAAGGCGATGCGCGCTTCGATGGCGGCGCAGCCCGACTTGGTTGCGGCGCGCAGTTTTACCGCGCTGTCGCCGCACAGGTGGCCCAGCAGTCGTAGCGACAGCGGGCCATGCAATTCGTCGTCCAGGTGTATGTGCCGTTCCAGGTAATAGTGGAACAGCGGTGCCTTGCGCTTGCTGATCTTCATGTCGGCCAGCAGTGCGCGGAACATGCCGGGGATGACCTGCTCGCGGCCGAGCGCGAACGCTGCGGCGACCTGATGCGCCTTGTTCGTGGCGATGAAGCCGAAAGTGGTTTGCATGAAGCGGCGCGCTGGTTCGGGGATCTTTGCCGTCTGCAGGGCTTTGTCGATACTGTTGCGCTGTACCGAGCGCAGGAAGGCTTTGACCGGCCGGGTGTCCGCGCCGACCTCTTCCATCGCGCCCAGGTAAAGGTCGAAATGGCTGACATAGGTCTGCGCTCCCTTCGCGACAGGCAATCCCTCGTCGGTCTCTTCGCCAAGCACGATCTCATTGATGAAACGTTGCGCGGCAGTAACGTCCGCATCGCCGCTCGGCATCCAGGGCACCTGGGTGTCGGCCATGTGGCGTTGCAGGTATTTCAGCAAGGACATGAAATCCCACACCGAATAAACGTGGTGCTCCATGAAGCGGCGCAGGCTGTCCATGTCCAGCACGGCACCATAGACCGGATGACGATCGAGCTTGCGTTTGAGCGGCGAGACGCCGACGAAGCGGGTGATCTTCATGGTCTTACAGTTGCGGCGCGCGGCTGTGCCAGTCGGTCGCCAGTTGGAACTGGTGTGCCACGTTCAGCATGCGCGCTTCGTCGAAATAATTGCCGATGATCTGCAGGCCGACAGGCATGTTGTTGTCGCCGAAGCCGCAGGGGATGGACATGCCGGGCAGGCCGGCCAGGTTCACGGCGATGGTGTAGATGTCGGACAGGTACATCTGCACCGGATCGTCGCCCTTCTCGCCCAGCTTGAATGCGGTGGAAGGCGAGGTCGGGCCCATGATCACGTCGCATTGCTTGTAGGCTTCGACGAAATCCTGCGCGATCAGGCGGCGGATCTTCTGCGCCTTGATGTAATAGGCGTCGTAGTAACCGTGGCTCAGCACATAGGTGCCGATCATGATGCGGCGCTGTACTTCCGCACCGAAACCTTGTGCGCGAGATTTCTCGTACATGTCGGCGAGGTCGCTGTATTCCGGGGCGCGATAACCGTAACGCACGCCGTCGAAGCGCGACAGGTTGCTGGAAGCTTCCGCCGGGGCCAGTACGTAATACACCGGCACGGACAGTTTGGAGTTGGGCAGCGAGATGTCGACGATGGTCGCGCCCAGTTTCTTGTATTCGGCGATGGCGGCTTCGATGGCTTTGGCGACATCAGCGCCCATGCCTTCCGCGAAGAATTCTTTGGGCAAGCCGATGCGCAGGCCGGTCAAAGGTTTGTTCAGGTCGCGTGTGTAGTCTTCCTTGTCGCGTTGCAGCGAGGTGGAATCGCGTTCATCGAATCCGGCCATCACGTTCATCATCAGCGCCAGATCCTCCGCACTGCGACCCATCGGCCCGGCCTGGTCGAGGCTGGAGGCGAAGGCGATCATGCCGTAACGCGAGCACACGCCATAGGTCGGTTTCAGGCCGGAGATGCCGCACAGTGCGGCGGGCTGGCGGATGGAGCCGCCGGTGTCGGTGCCGGTGGCGGCTGCACACAGGCGTGCGGCGACGGCTGCTGCGGTGCCGCCGGAAGAACCGCCGGGTACGCGTTGCGTATCCCAGGGGTTCTTCACCGCGCCGTAGTACGAAGTCTCGTTGGAAGAACCCATGGCGAATTCGTCCATGTTGGTCTTGCCGAGGTTGATCGCGCCCGCGTTGTTGAATTGGCTGATGATGTGCGCGTCATAGGGCGACACGAAGTTGTGCAGCATCCTGGAGCCGCAGGTGGTTAGCCAGTCCTTGGCGCAGAAGATGTCCTTTTGTGCGATGGGGATGCCGGTCAGCGCATCGGCACTGCCTGCTGCGAGACGTGCATCGGCGGCTTTGGCCTGCGCCAGCGAGGTCTCGGGATTGATGGTGATGTAGGCGTTTAGCTGGGGGTTCAGCTGTGCCATGCGGTCGAGATAGCTTTGCGTCAGCTCGACACTGGAGATCTTCTTGGCGCGCAGAGCGTCGCCGAGTTGCTTGAGGCTGGATTCGAACATGCTGGATTACTCGATGACTTTGGGAACGAGGAACAGGCCCTGTTCCACTTGCGGCGCGATAGCCTGAAAGGCTGCACGCTGGTTGCTTTCGGTGACCTTGTCCTCGCGCAGGCGCTGGGCCAGATCCTGGCTGTGCGACATGGGCTCCACGCCGTCGGTGTTCACGGCCTGCATCTCGGCGATCAGGCCGAAGATGCCGTTGAGCTGGTTGCGTGAGGTTTCGATTTCGGACGGGCTCATCGCGAGGCGAGCCAGACGAGCGACTTTTTCTACATCCTGGGTACTTAAAGACATGGCAAAGACTATATTCAAACAGGGCTGATAGGGTATCATACGCCGCCCTTTGCGACACCTCTTTGACTACAGGAACCAACATGTTCGGACTGTTCAACAACTACTTCTCCAACGACCTCGCCATCGACCTCGGTACGGCTAATACACTGATCTGGCTGCGCGGCCATGGCATCGTGCTCGACGAGCCATCCGTAGTGGCGATCCGGCAGGAGGGTGGTCCGAACGGCAAGAAGGTGATCCAGCAGGTCGGTCTGGCTGCCAAGCAGATGCTGGGCCGCACCCCGGGTAACATCACTGCCATCCGCCCGATGAAGGACGGCGTGATCGCCGACTTCACCGTGACCGAGCAGATGCTCAAGCAGTTCATCCGCCGCGTACACAAGTCCAGCATCTTCACCCCCAGCCCGCGCATCGTGATTTGCGTGCCTTGCGGCTCCACGCAAGTCGAGCGCCGCGCCATCCGCGAATCGGCCTACGGCGCAGGTGCGCGTCGCGTGGAGTTGATCGAAGAGCCGATGGCGGCTGCGATCGGTGCCGACCTGCCGGTGGAAGATGCGACCGGTTCCATGGTGGTGGACATCGGCGGCGGCACGACCGAGGTGGGCGTGATCTCCTTGGGCGGTGCGGTGTATTCCGGTTCCGTGCGCGTCGGCGGCGACAAGTTCGACGATGCCATCATCAACTACATCCGCCGCAACTACGGCATGCTGATCGGCGAGACCACCGCCGAGCAGATCAAGAAACAGATCGGTTCCGCCTTCCCGGGCAGCGAAGTGCGCGAGATGGAAGTGAACGGCCGCAATCTGGCCGAAGGCGTGCCGCGCAGCTTCACCATCTCCAGCAACGAGATCCTCGAAGCATTGACCGATCCCTTGAATAGCATCGTCAGCGCAGTGAAGACCGCACTGGAACAGACCCCGCCGGAACTGGGCGCGGATATCGCCAGCAAGGGCATGGTGCTGACAGGCGGCGGCGCATTGCTGCGCGACCTCGATCGTCTGCTGATGGAAGAGACCGGCCTGCCGGTGGTGATCGCCGACGATCCTTTGACCTGCGTCGTGCGCGGTTCCGGCAAGGCGCTGGACTGCATGGACAAATACACCAACATCTTCACTTCCGATTGATCTAAGTGGCGCTGGAAGACACACGCACCCTGCGCTTCTTCAATCGTGGCCCGAGTGCGGTCGCGCGCCTGGTGTTCTTCTCGGTACTGTCGCTGTTGCTGCTGTTCGTGGATGCGCGCTACCAGTATCTGGAATCCACGCGTCAGGTCATCTCCATCATCATCTATCCATTCCAGCGCCTGACCGCCCTGCCGGGCGAGATGTGGGACGGTGCCAATGCCTTCCTTACCCTGCAGGGTCATCTGGTCGCAGAGAATGAACAGCTGCATCTGCAACATGATGCGGACTCGGCGCAGCTCAAGCAGATGGAAACCGTATTGAGCGAGAACGCGCAGTTGCGTGCACTGCTGGAATTGAAGCAGCGAGCCGAGTACACCGTGCAGGCTGCGCAGATCGTTTATCTGGAACGCGACATCTTCAAACGCAAACTGTTCGTCGATGCAGGCGAGCAGAACGGCGTGCAGGCAGGCCGTGCCGTGGTGGACAACAACGGTGTGGTCGGTCAGGTCACGCGCACCTATCCTTATCTGTCCGAGGTCACGCTGGTGACCGACAAGGACAACGTGGTGCCGGTACAGGTGGTGCGTACCGGCCTGCGCGCTGCAGTGTTCGGCTCCGGCAACATCAGCGAACTGGATCTGCGCTATCAGCCGGTGGATGTGGACATCCAGGTGGGCGACGAGCTGGTGACTTCGGGCATGGACGGGACGTATCCCTCGGCGCTGCCGGTCGCCAAAGTGATCCGCGTCGAGCGCGATCCGGCTTATCCCTTCGCGCGTATCGCTTGCGTGCCGCTGGCCGGCGTGGACAGGCATCGCACGCTGCTGATCGTCTCCGGTGTGCCGGAGCTGCCACCGCGTCCGGTGTCGGGAGAGGATGCGGGTGCCAAACCTCAGCTTAAAAGACCATCCCGCCGAGGTGCGCCATGAGACATGATATGAGCGTGGACAGGGAATTCCTGCTGCCGGCCAGCAGCGGTTTCATCGTGGCCAGCTTCATCGTGGCCGTGTTGCTGGAGTGGATGCCCTGGCACGGCATGGCGCTGATGCTGCGTCCCGACTTCGTCGGCCTGATGCTGCTTTACTGGTGTACGCACAAGCCGCACCGCGTCGGCATCGGCATCGGCTGGATGCTGGGCATCTTCGTCGATGTGGCGGATGCCAGTCTGTTCGGCCAGCATGCACTGGCTTACACGGTGCTGGCGTTCGGCGGACTGGTGTTGAACCGGCGCGTGCAGATGTTCAGCCTGAAGGAGCAATCCGTACATGTGTTCGTACTGCTGCTCGCCAGCTACGGCGTATATGCCCTGGTGCACTGGCAGGTGCTTGGTTATGTCGAGTGGAACTACTTCCTCGGCAGTCTGACCTCGGCCCTGATGTGGGCGCCGCTGACCTTGCTCATCCAGAAGCTGCGCCGGCCGCGCCGCAATCCGAACGAACTATGACGCCACATGTCGAGCTGAAGAACCATCAGCGCGAGCGATACCTGTTCAGCCTGCGCCTGATCTTCTGTCTCGGCTTCGTCGGCGTGCTGATGGCGATCCTGGTGGCGCGCGCCTTCTATCTGCAAGTGTGGAAGCACGAATACTTCGACACCATGGCGGAGAGCAACCGCATCTTCGTGGTGCCCATCGTGCCCAACCGCGGCGTGATCACCGACCGCAACGGTACCGTGCTGGCACGCAACTACGCGGGTTACACGCTGGAGCTGACCCCGGAGAAGATCCCCGACCTGAATGCCACCATCGAAGAGATCGGCAAGCTGGTCGAGATCAAACCCAAGGACCTGCGTCGTTTCAAGAAGCTGATGTCGGAGCGCCGCTCCCTGCAGACATTGCCGGTCAAGACGCGCCTGACCGACGAGGAGCTGGCGAGTTTCGCGGCGCAGCTTTATCGTTTTCCGGGTGTAGAGATCAAGGCGCGCCTGTTCCGCGAGTATCCGCTTTCCGAAACCACTTCCCATCTGCTCGGCTACATCGGTCGCATCAACCAGCAGGAGCTGGACGATCTGGAAAAGAAAGACCTGGCGGGCAACTACATGGGCTCCGATTACATCGGCAAGACCGGCATCGAGGAGCGCTACGAGAAAGAAATGCACGGTGTGACCGGTCTGGAGCAGATCGAGGTGGATGCCGGCGGGCGTGCGGTGCGCATGCTGTCGCGCACGCCGCCGCAATCGGGCAAGGACCTGAAGTTGACGCTGGATGCGGGCTTGCAGGAAGTGGCTGAGCAGGCCTTCGGCGATTACCGCGGGGCGCTGGTGGCGATCGACCCGTCCAACGGCGAGATACTCTCCTTCGTCAGCAAGCCCGGTTACGATCCTAACCTGTTCATCGATGGTATCGATACCGAAAGCTGGGACGCGCTGAACAATTCGCCCGACGTGCCGCTGAACAATCGCGCCCTGCGCGGCCAGTATCCACCGGGTTCCACCATCAAGCCGTTCATGGCGTTGGCCGGATTGCATTACGACGTGCGTCCGCCGGGTCTCAGCATCAGCGATCCGGGCTATTTCCTGCTGCCGGGCAGCAGCCACCAGTATCGCGACTGGAAGACTGGCGGCCATGGCAAGGTGGATATGTTCACCTCCATCGTGGTGTCGTGCGACACCTACTACTACGGGCTGGCGACCGAACTCGGCATAGACCGCATGCACGAATATCTGGAGCAATTCGGTTTCGGCAAGCACAGCGGTATCGATTTGAAGGGCGAGGTTTCCGGCCTGCTGCCTTCGTCGGACTGGAAGATGAAGCGCTATCAGCAGATCTGGTATCCGGGCGATACGGTGTCGGCCGGCATCGGGCAAGGCTACAACCTAGTCACGCCGTTGCAGCTTGCATTCGCCACCGCCACGCTGGCCAATGATGGCGTGGCCTACCGGCCGCATCTGGTAAAGGAGATCCAGCATGCGGCGAACGAAACACAAGCCGCTCCCGAGCCGCTGTACGACCTGCACATCCCGGCAGAACATCTGGCGCTGGTGAAGAGTGCCATGCAGGCGGTGGTGAAGCCGGGTGGTACGGCAGTCGGTGCGTTCTGGGGCGTGCAGTATCCGGTGGCGGGCAAGACCGGCACGGCGCAGGTGATCGGCGTCAAGCAGGGCGAGAAGTATGATGCGGAGAAGGTCTCTGAATACAACCGCGACCACGCCTGGTTCATCTCGTTCGCGCCGGCCGACAAACCGCGCATCGCGCTGGCCGTGCTGGTCGAGAACGGCGGCCACGGCGGCTCGACTGCTGCCCCGATCGCGCGCAAGGTGCTGGATTATTATCTGCTCGGCAAGAAATCCAAGCCGATGCAGAAAGTGGAAGAAAAAGCAGGGGCGGAGGACGATTGATGAATCTGCGACTGATCAAACAACGTTTCATGGTGCATCTCGATCCTGTCCTGCTGTCGGGACTGGGCGCGCTGCTGCTGGTCAGCCTGCTGGTGCTGTACAGCGCCAGCGGCGGCAACGAGATGCGCGTGTTCGGCCAGATGGGCAACATCGCCATCGGCTTCGTCGCTTTGTGGGTCGTGGCCAACATGCCTTTGCACTGGCTGATGCGCAGTGCCGTGCCGATCTATGTGCTGGGTATGGGGATGCTGATCGCGGTAGCGCTGTTCGGCGAGATCAGCCACGGTGCGCGGCGCTGGCTCAACCTGGGTTTCATGAATTTCCAGCCGTCCGAATTGATGAAGATCGCGGTGCCGCTGATGATGGCCTGGTACTTCGAGAAGCATGAAGCCACGCTGACCATGAAAAACTATGTGATTGCGACACTGTTGCTGCTGATGCCGGTCGCATTGATCGTGCGCCAGCCCGATCTGGGCACCTCCATCCTGATCGGTGCCAGCGGCTTCTATGTGCTGTTCCTCGCCGGACTGTCATGGCGCGTCATCATCGGCCTGCTGGTGACGGCAGCGGCCAGCGCGCCCTTCCTGTGGAACATGCTGCACGACTACCAGCGCCACCGCATCATGATGCTGTTCGATCCTTCGCAGGACGCGCTGGGCAAGGGTTACCACACCATCCAGGGCATGATCGCGGTCGGTTCCGGCGGCTTGCTGGGCAAGGGCTATATGCAGGGCACGCAGACCCATCTGGACTTCCTGCCCGAGCGCACCACCGACTTCATCTTCGCCGTGTACTCGGAAGAGTTCGGCTTCGTCGGCAACCTGTTCCTGCTCGGGCTGTTCGCCTTTGTCATCGGGCGCGGCTTCATGATCACGGCCAACGCCTCCACCTATTTCACGCGCCTGATGGCGGGCAGCATTACGCTCACCTTCTTTACCTATGCCTTCGTCAACATGGGCATGGTCAGCGGCATCCTGCCGGTGGTCGGCGTGCCGCTGCCGCTGATAAGCTATGGCGGCACTTCCATGCTCACGCTGCTGCTCGGCTTCGGGGTGCTGATGAGCATCCACACCCATCAACGTCTGGTCAAAACCTGAGGGACTACTCATGAACAGAAACCTGATCATCATCCTTTCCAGCCTCGCCCTGCTGAGTGCCTGCTCCAGTATTCCGCGTCGCGACACCGGCGCACCGGCCAAGAACAAGCCGGCAGCGGCCGCTACGGGAGAAGGGAAATATCTGGCAGGCGACGGCCCGGGCGCGGATGTGCCGAGCAACCTCGACAGCATCCCCGACGCCGTGCCCAAGGCAGAGCCGCTGCACCGCTATGCCAATCGTCCTTACTCGGCACTGGGCAAGACCTACACGCCGCTGCAAACCACCGGTAGTTACAAGGAGCGCGGCATCGCTTCCTGGTATGGCAAGAAATTCCATGGTCAGCGCACATCCATCGGCGATACCTACGACATGTACGGCATGACCGCTGCCCACCCTACCTTGCCGGTACCCAGCTATGCGCGGGTGACCAATCTGGCGAACGGCAAGTCCGTCATCGTGCGTGTCAATGACCGTGGCCCCTTCCTGCATGACCGCATCATCGATCTGTCGTATGCCGCGGCCTACAAACTGGGCTACGTCAACAACGGCAGCGCCGAGGTGGAAGTGGAAAGCATCGCGGTCGACGGCAGTGCGCCGGTGGCTGCCGTTGTAACGGCACCCATCGTGAAGACCGAGTCTGTCGCGGCAGAGACGGTGATGCCGGTGATGCCGCCCGATGTCGCGGGCAAGGTCTACCTGCAGTTGGGCGCGTTCAAGGAGAAGCAAGGTGCCGAGAGCTTCCTGTCCCGGATGCGGGCCGAGTTGGGCGATACCGGCAAGAACATCATCTTGCTGCGCGCGAGCGGCATCAACCGCATCCAGCTCGGGCCATATGCCGATTCGGAAGAGGCGCGCCGTGCCGCCAATGTGCTGGCCGGACGTCTGGGCTTCAAGCCGTTCGTGAGCAAGCACTGATGCACACCGCCGCCAACATCGTTGTCGGCATCGTCGCACTGATCCACCTGTACATCCTGGTGCTGGAGATGGTCCTGTGGGAGAAACCCGCGGGACTGAAGGCATTCGGTCTGAGCAAGGAATTCGCCGCACAGACACGGGTACTGGCCGCGAATCAGGGGTTGTATAACGGTTTCCTGGCGGCAGGTCTGATCTGGGGACTGTGGGCTGCCAGGGTCGATGTGCAAACGTTCTTTCTTTTCTGTGTGCTGGTGGCAGGTATCTACGGTGCGTTGACCGCCAATGCAAAGATACTCTGGGTGCAGGCGCTGCCTGCCACAGTCGGCTTGGTGTTACTGGGATTGGCATGACGCGGTCATCAGGCCGCACGCGGCACTCACCTGCGACTGCGCTCCGTAGCTTGTCAGAAAATTAGAATATGCTAATATGCTCGTCACTTGATCATTCAGGAGGCAGGGCATGTTTGGTATGAACGTTAAGGAAATCGACGCGAACCAGTTCGCGCAGTGGGTGGAAGAAGACGGTCACAAGATGCGCGTGATCGATGTGCGCCAGATGGAAGAGATCGCCCAGGGCACCGTGCCCAAGGCCGAGGCGCTGCCCTTGCACACCTTGCCGATCAAGGTGGGCGAGCTGGACAAATCCGAGAAACTGATCATGGTCTGCCGCAGCGGTGCGCGTTCGGCACAGGCCTGCATGTTCCTGCAGCAGCAGGGATTCTCGAATGTTTTCAATCTGCGCGGCGGGATGATGGCCTGGGTGCAGAGCGGTTTCCCTGCCTATCGTCTGGGTTGAGGTACGTATGAAGAACAAGATACTTTGGGCGATTACGGCCGTGCTGGGCCTGATGCTGGTGATGCAGCAATTGCAGGCCAGTCAGGGTGTGGATGTGAAGACTGCACAAAGCATGGTCAGCGAGGGTGCGCTGCTGCTGGATGTGCGCGAGCCAGCCGAATACGCGGCCGTACATGCAGTGAATGCGCAGCTGATGCCGTTGGGGCAGGTGGGTATGCGTCTGCATGAGCTGGACGCATACAAGGACAAGCCGGTGGCGGTGATCTGTCGTTCCGGCCGCCGCTCGGCACAGGCAGTGGCGATCCTGCAGGAGGCAGGATTCAGCAAGGTGGTGAATGTGCAAGGCGGTACCAGTGCCTGGGTCGAGGCCGGCCTGGACGTCGTCGCACCGCGTTGATATATCAGGCGGGCGTTCTGCCCGTTCGTCTCAGCTTTTCTTCCTGGCGCGCGGATGCGCGCCGTCGTAGATCTTCGCCAGATATTGGAAATCGAGGTGGGTGTAGACCTGTGTGGTGGAGATGCTGGCATGGCCCAGCATCTCCTGCACGGCACGCAGGTCCCCTGAAGACTGCAGCACATGCGTGGCGAAAGAGTGGCGCAGCATGTGCGGATGTACCCTGCTGTTCAGTCCCTGTCTGACGGCCCATTTCTGTAGTTGCAACTCGACGGTACGTGGCGCGATACGTGCCCCGCGCGCACCGACGAACAGCGCCTGTTCGCCCACATTGGCGAGCTGGTCGCGCACTTGCATCCATTGCCTGATGGCGGCGATGGCCGGCTGCCCCACGGGGACCACGCGGGTCTTGCTGCCTTTACCGGTGACGCGCACTTCGTTTGCGTGCAACGTGTCTTGCATGGCGGCCAGGTCCAGACCGACCAGCTCCGCCAGACGCAGGCCGGAAGAATAGAGCAATTCGAACATGGCCTTGTCGCGTGCGTCCTGTGGCGACTCCACCTTCATCTCCACCAGCTTTACGGCCTCATCAGGTGACAGTGCATGCGGCAGCGTCTTGGGGGACTTGGGCGCGCGCAAGCCGACACAAGGATTGCCGGGGCAGTGATGATCTCGCATCAGGTAGTTATAGAAACCGCGCCAGGATGACAGCACGCGCGCCAGCGAACGGCCGGAAAGGCCGCTGCCGTGCAGTTGTGCGATGTAGCGGCGGATGTGGTGACTCTTCAGCTCGGCCAGCGCAGAGTTGCCGGCCAGCTCGAGCAGACGGCGGATGTCGCGCGCGTAGTTGTCCGAGGTATGGGGTGAATAATGGCGTTCGTGCTGCAGGTAGGCCAGAAAGCCTGCCAGCATGGCTGTCTGGTCAGACATGTAGCCTGAAAGCGCTGCCCAGTGTCTCGGCGATGCGTTGCAGGAACATAGTGCCCATCTCGGGGTAGAAGCGTTCCTTGTCTTCGCTGCCCAGTACCAGCAGGCCGATGGTCTGTTCGTTGGCGCGCAGCGGCAGATAGGCGAACGAACGCAGATGGTTGCCGGATTCGCCGAACCAGCTTTGCGTGTCGGCGACGGCGTGGTGCGTGCACACCGGTGTAGTCTGCTCGTCGGCGAAAGCCAGCACTTCGGCGCTGGGCGGCTCGTCTTTCCACAGATGCAAAGCAACATGCGGTACGGCGAAGATCTCGTTCAGGTTGTGGGCAACCAGACTTTGCAGGGTGGAGCGGTCGTGCGGGCCGAACAGGGCGCAATTGAACTGATGTACCTTGAGCTGCAGCGCGTCGTTCTCCTTGGCGAACTCCAGCAGTTCGCGCAGCTTTCTTTCCAGCGCTTTCTCTTTTTCGCGCAACGCCACCAGCTGCCGTTCCGCCAGCGAGACGGTGCGCCCACCGTGCGGGTGCGGCAGGTTGATCTCGGTCAGCAGCTGCAGGTGCTGTTCAAAGAACTCGGGATGTTCTGTCAGGTAGTTTGCGACGTCGTCGGATTTCATGTGCTTCCTTTACAAGTTGATCTCGCCTTCGAACACCGTGATGGCCGGACCGGTCATCAACACGGGGTTCGCGTCGCCAGCCCAGGTGATGGTCAATGCTCCGCCGCGCGTGGCGACATGCACGGTGTCGTCCAGCAGGCCGCGCCGGATACCGGCAACCACCGCGGCGCATGCGCCCGTGCCGCAGGACAGTGTCTCACCCGCGCCGCGCTCGTACACGCGCAGCTTGATGTGCGAACGGTCGAGCACCTGCATGAAGCCGGCATTCACGCGCTTGGGGAAGCGCTCATGCTTCTCGATCAGCGGGCCCTGCTGTGCCACCGGGGCGGTGTCGACATCGTGAACGACTTGCACGGCATGCGGATTGCCCATGGAGACGGCGGTGATCTGTACGGCCAGACCATCGATATCCAGTGTCTGCGTGACCTCGCTGCTGTCGCTGACGAAGGGGATGCGTCCCGCCTCGAATATCGGCGCGCCCATGTTCACCGTGACGCGGCCGTCGTCTTCCAGCTTGGGCGAGATCAGGCCGCTCTTGGTTTCGACCACGATCTCCTTCTTGCTGGAGAGCTTCTTCTCGTGCACGAAACGCACGAAACAGCGTGCACCGTTGCCGCACTGTTCCACTTCGCCGCCGTCGGCATTGAAGATGCGATAGCGGAAGTCGGCATCGTGCCGTTGCGATTTTTCGACCAGCAGGATCTGGTCGCAGCCGATGCCGAAATGGCGGTCGGCGATGAAGCGCAGCTTCTCCGGGGTCAGTGCAAAGGACTGACGGATGCCGTCGATAACAACGAAGTCGTTGCCTGCGCCGTGCATCTTGGTGAATTTGAGGGACATGATGGCCTGCCTGATAACGATGCGCGGATTATACGTCGGCACACAACTGGGTGTGGTCGCGGAACATGCAGCGATCCATCACCACGGTGATGCCGGCCTGTTGCGCGCGCAGCGCAGCTTCCTCATGTACCACGCCGTCCTGCAGCCACAGCTTCTTGATGCCCAGCTTGATGCAGCTGTCGACAATGGCGGGTACATGCTCGGGCGCGCGGAACACTTCCACGATGTCGACCGGGAAGGGGATGCTTTCCAGATCGGCATAAGCCTGCTCGCAGAGCACTTCGCTGACGAGCGGTCGAACCGGTACGATGCGGTGGCCGAAACCCTGCAGCGCGCGGGCCACGTTGTAGCTGGGGCGTGATGTGTTGGGCGACAGGCCGACCACGGCGACAGTATGCGATTCGCGCAGCAAGCGGCAGATCTCTTCGGGGCTGGGGTTGCTAAAGGCCATGTCAGTTTCCAGAAAGTAGCTGTGGCTATAATAAACCATCGCTACATTGACGACGGGAGCCAAGTTTTGAGCGCCATCCATGCTTCGCAATTGACCTTCTTTGCCGCCCACGCACCGTTCGACCGCTTCGAAGCCGCGCATCAGGTATGGCTGCTGGAACGTCTGAAACTCGCTTACTACGCAAAAGGCGAGGTGATCGCGGCGCCTGAACATGGCAAGTCGCAACGGTTCTTCATCATCAAGCAGGGGCTGGTGCGCGGCGCGCGCCAGACGGATGGCAGCAGCGATACGGTGATCGAACTGCACGAAGGTGAAAGCTTTCCGGTGGGGGCGCTGCTGGCGGGACGCGCAGTCACCTCGACCTATCGCGCAGCGGAGGATGTGTTCTGCTTCGAGCTGGATGCCGCGGATTTCCACGCACTGCTGGAACTGTCGCCCGTGTTCAAGGATTTCTGCACGCGGCGCATCACGGCGCTGTTCGAACAATCGCACCAAGCCATGCGCGCGCAGTTCGCGCAGGCGGCGACCGAGCAGCAATCGCTGTCCAGTCCGCTGTCCGAGATTCTGCGCCGCGAGCCGGTGACTTGCGCGCCCGACACTGCGCTGCTGGAAGTGCTGCGCACCATGCGCGAACTGCGCGTGGGTTCCATGGTGGTGGTGGATGCGCAACGCAAGCCGCTGGGTATCTTCACGCTGAACGACCTGCTCGGGCGTGTGGTGTTGCCGGGGCTGTCGACCGAGGTGCCGATCTCGCAAGTGATGAGTCCGGAACCGATGGCATTGCCGCCTACGGCAGCGGCCTACGAGGCAGCGATGGCGATGGCGCGCGCCGGCTTCCGGCATGTGCTGGTGACAGAAACGGACGGCACCCTGAGCGGCATCCTGTCAGAGCGTGACCTGTTCTCCTTGCAGCGTGTCGGTCTGCGCCAGATCAGCGGCGCCCTGCGCCAGGCGGCGGATGTGGAGACGCTGGAGGTGTTGAGCCGCGACATCCGTGCATTGGCGCGCAACATGATGGCGCAGGGCGTGGCGGCTGAGCAGCTGACGCTGTTCATCTCGACATTGAACGATCTGCTGGCTGCACGTCTGATCGAGCTGGAGTGCGCTGCTTCCGGACTGACCGGTACAGCGCTGCATGACAATCTGTGCTGGCTGGTGATGGGTTCGGGCGGTCGCTTCGAGCAGACGCTGAATACGGACCAGGACAATGCTGTGATCTTCACCTTGCCGGACGGGATGAGCGCAGATGAGGCGCGCGCCATGCTGCTGCCGGTGGCACTGCGTATCAACCAAGCCATGGCGCGTTGCGGCTTCCCGTTGTGCAAGGGCAACATCATGGCGTCCAATCCGAAGTGGTGTCTGTCGTTCGAAGAATGGCAAGAGGTGTTCACCAAGTGGGTGGACAGGGGGTCACCCGAGGCATTGCTGCATGCCTCCATCTTCTTCGACTTCCGTGCGCTCGGCGGACAGCGCAAGCTGGCCGAGAAGTTGCGCAACTGGCTGACGGAACTGGCGCGCAGCAACAGCCGTTTCCTGCACCAGATGGCGGCCAACGCTTTGCGCAATCGTCCGCCGCTGGGCGTGGTGCGCGACTTCGTGCTGAACGATGCCAAACGTATCGACCTGAAACTGAACGGGTTGGCGCCCTTCGTGGATGCGGCGCGCATCTTCAGTCTGGCGGCCGGCGTTACTTCGACCAGTACCATCCAACGCTTGCGCAAGAGCGCTGAAGCGCTGCATGTGCCGGAGGGTGAGGTGGAGGCATGGATCGATGCCTTCCTGTTCATCCAGATGCTGCGCTTGCGCCATCATTACGAGGCCAGCGCGGAATTGAGCGAGACCGAGATCGCAGCGCTGGACAACCTGATCGACCCGGCTGCGCTGAACGAACTGGACCGCCGCATCCTCAAGGAATCCTTCCGCCAGGCGCGCAAAGTGCAGGCCAAGCTGGCGCTGGATTATCAACTGTGAAGAAGCTGCTGCAACGCTGGTTCGCGCCTCGCGCCAGGCTGGATGCCCGGCAAGAAGCGCGGCTGGCCGCATGGCAGAAGCAGATTGCGCCGAATGCGATGTTGCCGTTCGGGGAGGCGCGTTATGTCGTGGTCGATGTGGAGACGACCGGCCTCAATCTGATGACGGACACGCTGATCTCCATCGGCGCAGTGGCGGTAGTCGGCGGGCGGGTGGTGATGGGCGACAGCTTCTCGGTAGTGCTGCAGCAGCAGCAGAGCAGTCGCAAGGAGAACATCCTGATCCACGGCATCTCGGGTTCGGTGCAGCGCGAGGGGGTGCCGCCGGCCGATGCCTTGCTGGATTTCCTGGAATATCTGGACGATGCGCCGCTGGTCGCCTTCCACGTGGCCTTCGACGAGACCATGATACGGCGCGCGATGCGCCAGTATCTGAATCACAACTTCAAACATCCCTGGCTGGATCTGGCGTATGTGATGCCCGCCCTCAACCGCGACTTGGTGCTCAGCCATCGCGTGCTGGACGACTGGATAGGTCGCTTCGGTATCAGCATTGCGGCGCGCCACAACGCGCTGGCTGATGCGCTGGCGACAGCACAGTTGCTGCAGATCGCCCAATCACAGGCGCGACGCAAGGACATCGCCGACTATGCCGGACTGCGCGATCTGGAACGGGCGCAGCGCTGGGCCAGCAACGTAAGATGATTGTAAGGTTGCTCCCGTAACCTGCCGCGAGCAGTGTCGGGCAGGCTAGCTTCATGTCGGGCGCGGCGCTTCGATAAATCTATAAGGGAGACAAGCATGGATAAGCAAGGCGAAGCCTACTGGAAGGCAACGTTGGGCCTGCTGACCAAAATATTGGCAGTATGGTTCCTGGTCTCGTTCGGCGCGGGCATCCTGTTCGCGGATATGCTGAACGGCATACATCTTGGCGGTTACCCGTTGGGCTTCTGGTTCGCCCAGCAGGGATCGATCTATATCTTTGTGGCGCTGATCTTCTTCTACGCCAAGAAGATGGATCAGATCGACCGCAAATTCGATGTGCATGAAGACTAAGGAGACGACATGGATCTGCAAACCACAATTTATCTGGTCGTTGGCCTGAGCTTCGCGCTCTACATCGGCATCGCCATCTGGGCGCGTGCCGGGTCGACTTCCGAGTTCTACGTCGCTGGCGGCGGCGTGGGTCCGCGCATCAACGGTATGGCGACAGCTGCCGACTGGATGTCTGCGGCATCCTTCATCTCCATGGCCGGCCTGATCGGTTACATGGGTTACGGCGGCGCGCTGTTCCTGATGGGCTGGACCGGCGGTTATGTGTTGCTGGCGCTGCTGCTGGCACCGTACCTGCGCAAGTTCGGCAAGTTCACCGTGCCACAGTTCATCGGTGACCGCTACTACTCGCAGACCGCTTCCACCGTTGCGGTGATCTGCCTGCTGGTGGCTTCGCTGACCTACATCATCGGCCAGATGACCGGTGTGGGCGTGGCGTTCTCGCGCTTCCTCGGCGTGAGCAACGAGACCGGCATCTATGTCGGTATGGCCATCGTGTTTACCTATGCCGTGTTCGGCGGTATGAAGGGCATCACCTACACTCAGGTGGCCCAGTACGTGGTGCTGATCTTCGCTTACACCGTGCCGGCGATCTTCATCTCCATGCACCTGACCGGCAACCCCATCCCGCAACTGGGTCTGGGTGGCGACATGGTCGGCACCGACATGTCCCTGCTGCAGAAGCTGGACCAGATCGTGAACGACCTCGGCTTCGGCAAGTACACCACCGCATTGCCGGGCAGCGAGCTGAACATGTTCGTGTACACCATGTCGCTGATGATCGGTACCGCCGGTCTGCCGCACGTGATCATGCGCTTCTTCACCGTGCCTAGCGTGCATGCGGCACGTCTGTCCGCCGGTTGGGCGCTGGTGTTCATCGCTATCCTGTACACCACTGCTCCGGCCGTGGCTGCGATGGCCCGTCTGAACCTGCATGCCACTGTGAACACCGCAGTTGTGTCCGGCGGTGACGTGTTCGCACCGGAAGCCAGCCTGAAGGCGGAAGAGCGTCCGGACTGGATGAAGCGCTGGGAAGTGACCGGCCTGTTGAAGTTCGAAGACAAGAACGGCGACGGTCGTATCCAGTACTACAACGACAAGTCCAAGAACGACGAGTTCAAGGCGAAGGCAGAAGCGGCCGGCTGGAAGGGTAGCGAGCTGACCGTGAACCGAGACATCATCGTGCTGGCCAACCCGGAGATCGCGATGCTGCCGAACTGGGTGATCGCACTGGTGGCCGCCGGTGGCTTGGCAGCTGCGCTGTCGACCGCTGCCGGTCTGCTGCTGGCGATCTCTTCCGCCATCTCGCATGACCTGGTGAAGGGCGTGTTCAATCCGAACATCAGCGAGAAGGGCGAGCTGATGGCAGGCAAGATCGCCATGGCCTGCTCCATCGTGGTGGCCGGTTACCTCGGTCTGAACCCACCCGGCTTCGCGGCCGGTACCGTGGCCCTGGCCTTCGGTATCGCGGCGTCCTCGCTGTTCCCGGCGATCATGATGGGTATCTTCTCCAAGAAGATGAACAAGGAAGGCGCTGTGGCCGGTATGTTGGCCGGTCTGGGCGTGACCCTGTTCTATGTGTTCGCACACAAGGGCCTGTTCTTCATCAAGGGTACCGAGTACCTGGACCTGATCGGTGGCGCCAATAGCTTCTTCGGCATCACGCCGGAAGCTTTCGGTGCGATCGGTGCGCTGGTCAACTTCGGTGTGGCCTTCCTGGTGGACAAGTTCACCAAGGAGCCGCCGGAGCACATCCAGCACCTGGTCGAAAGCGTGCGTACGCCGCGCGGTGCGAAGGCAGTTGATGGTTCGCACTAAGATCATCTGATCTGCGTGTAACATGGGAGCCCCGCTTCGGCGGGGCTTCTTCTTTGTATGGAGTGATTATGGTTTTCGACGTCAACGTAGCGATGACATGGCTGTTGTTCCTCGCCTTGTTTCCCATCGCATTCTTCTGGTTGCGTCGGGTCTGGCGCATCGCCATCCGGCGCGATTTCTCCGAGGTGGCTTTGAGGCGCGGCGAATCACCGCCGCATCCCGAGCGATACGCCCCTTATGCGGCAGCCATCAATCTGCTGGGCGGGATCGTGGTGATCTATGTGATCGTCGGTGTGCTGACGGCGAGCATGGATTACCAGACCTGGAGTTCAGCAGCGGGTATCACCATCTGGCTGAAGATCATTGCCGACTTCATTCTCAGCCGGCAGGCGCATCCGATCGTGCTCAAGAAAAAGGCGGAGTGACGATACGCAACAGTTTCAGTCCTGCGTCAGCAGTTTGAAGCGCACGCAGAAACGCGTCCCTTTGCCGTCCGTACCTTCGCTCAGTGTTAGCTTTGCGCCGTGCCGTTTGGCGACCTCGGCCACGATGGCGAGTCCGAGCCCGCTGCCGCTCTGGCCGCTGCCGAGGATGCGGTAGAAACGCTCGAACACGCGCTCGCGGTGTTCGGGGGCGATACCGGGGCCGTTGTCTTCGACGCAGAGCATGGCGTGGCCGGGTGCATAAGCGGTGCTGACGGTGATGTGCCCGCCGTGCGGAGTGTAGCGGATCGCATTGTCGATCAGGTTGTTGAGCATCTCGCTCAGGCTGGCGGCATCGCACAGCAGCGGCAGCGTCTTTTCGCTCGTCTCATAGCCGAGGTCAATGTCTTTTTCCAGCGCCATCTGCACCCATTCCAGCGTGCATTCCTGTGCCAGTTGGCGCAGATCGATGCGCGTGAAACGGCCGGTACCCAGGCCGGCAGGCTCGGTTCTGGCCAATGCCAGCAGCTGGTTGACCAGGCGCGTGCCGTGGCGGGTGCTGGTCAGGATGTGACGCAAAGCATGTTGTTTCTGTTCAACTTCATTTGTACGCAGCGCCAATTCCGCTTGCGTCTTCAAGCCGGCAAACGGCGTGCGCAACTGATGCGCGGCATCGGCGACAAAGCGTTGCTGCGCCGCCATCACTTGCTTCAGACGTTCCAGCAAATCGTTCACCGCGTCGATCAGCGGACGAACCTCGGCCGGCGCCTTGCTGCCATCAAGCTGGCTCAGGTCATCGCGTTGCCTGTTGCCGACTTCGTTGCGCAAGCGTTCCAGTGGGCGCAAGCCCTGCTTCAGGCCGTACCACACCACGGCCAGCGCGATCAGGGTCAGCAGCAGTTGCGGGATGACGATGTTGGCCAGGATGCCTCGAATCAATGCCTGACGTTGTTGGGTAGTTTCGGCGACATGCAGTTGCAGGGTGCGCCCGCCGGAATTGAAGGTCAGGCTGACCATGCGCGTCTTCTGTCCTTCGCGTTCGCCATTGCTGAACAGCGGACCGGTGCGGCCGCGCCGGTAGGAGAGCGGCCTGAGCGTATTGCCGTTGCCGGCCAGCTTGTGGCCTTCGCTGTCGGTGACGGTGTACACCACGCGGTCCGGCATGCCGGGATCGGTGCCGTCCGGCAGCGAGGGTTCAAAATCCAGTCGTTCCTTGCCGTTGCTTAAGCCAAGCTGGACGGCGATTTCGTTGGCGCGTTGCAGCAGCACCAGATCATAGGGCTGGTTGGCGTAGTTGATGGTGGCGAAATAACCAACGGCGGTACTGACGATCCACAGCAGATACAGCGAAATGAGCAGACGCTGCATGAGGTAGCTGCGCAGGGAACGGATCGGACTTTCCATGTCGCTCCTTCAGCTGGTTCCGGTCGGGGCGGTCAGCTTGCCTGACTGTGCAGGTTGTCGATGACGTAGCCTAAACCGCGAATGGTGCGAATGGTGACGCCTGCTGGCTCGACCTTCTTGCGCAACCGGTGGATGTAGACCTCGATCGCGTTGTTGCTGGCCTCTTCCGAATAACTGTAGAGGCGCTCCAGCAGTTGTTCCTTGCTCACTACCCAGCCGGTGCGCATCATCAGCGCCTCGAGCACGCTCAGCTCGCGTGTGGTGAGTTCCAGCGGTACGCCGTCGATCATGGTGCGCCGCGCCACGCTGTCGAAGGTGAGTTTGCCGCAGGCATAGACCGGGTTCATGCCGCACTGGCCACGCCGGATCAGGGCGCGCACGCGCGCTTCCAGTTCCGGCAGGCTGAACGGTTTGATCATGTAATCGTCTGCGCCGAGGTCCAGCCCTTTGACGCGATCGCCCTCGTCGTCGCGCGCGGTGAGGATGATGACCGGTACCTGGCGATTGTTGTCGCGCAGGCTGCGCAACACGCTGAAACCGTCCAGCTTGGGCAGGCCGAGATCGAGGATGACCAGGTCGAACGGCTGCTCGCCGCTCAGGATGAGTTTGGCGGACTGCCCATCCTTGACGCAATCAACGGCATAACCGGAATGGCGCATGGAGTTGCACAGGCCGTCGGCCAGTACTTCATCGTCTTCGGCAATCAGGATGCGCATCGTATGTCAGACCCATGTAAGGGAATCAGGTTAATTTCGTCGCGGGCAGGTATGCTTAGCCCTTTGTCGTCCGCTGCTGGGCTGCATTCTATGTGCAAGCTGCAGATTGTCCAAATGGCGGGCGTGCTTCGGGAGATATTGGGTCGGGAACACACATGCAGGCGAGCGAAAGACATCGACGATACTGGCGCGACAATCTGCGCATGACCGGCGTGCTGCTGGCCATCTGGTTTCTGGCGACCTTTGGCGTCAGCTGGTTCGCACGCGATTTGCAAACGCTGACTGTGCTGGGCTTCCCTTTCCCGTTCTTCATGGCGGCACAAGGCGCCTTGCTGATCTACCTGCTGCTGGTTGGTTTCTATGCTTGGCGCATGGGCAAGCTGGATGAGGAATACGGCGTCGGAGAGGGCGACTGATGGCCGGCCAGTCGCAATTCAGTTCACAGCTCAAGCGCTATTACTCGCTGTACACCGGCGGGGTCATCGGCTTTGTCGTGCTGCTGTCCATTCTCGAGCAGATGGGGGTGCCCAACCAGACGTTGGGTTATATCTTCCTCGGTGTGACGGTGGCGATGTATGCCGGTATCGGCATTCTGTCCAAAACCTCGGATGTGTCGGAATATTATGTGGCCGGGCGCCGCATCCCGGCTTTGTTCAACGGTATGGCGACCGCTGCCGACTGGATGTCGGCAGCGAGCTTCATCGGCCTGGCCGGTACCCTGTATATCACGGGCTACGACGGCCTGGCGTTCGTGATGGGCTGGACCGGCGGCTATTGTCTGGTGGCACTGTTCCTCGCACCTTATCTGCGCAAGTTCGGCCAGTACACCGTGCCGGACTTCCTGGGGGCGCGCTATGGCGGCGACGGGCCGCGCATGATCGGCGTGTTCGCCGCCATCCTGTGCTCGTTCACTTATGTCATCGCGCAGATCTACGGCCTGGGGCTGATCGTCAGCCGCTTCACCGGACTGGATTTCGGCGTCGGTGTGTTCGTCGGTCTGGGCAGCATACTGTTCTGCTCCTTCCTGGGCGGCATGCGCGCGGTGACCTGGACGCAGGTGTCGCAGTACGTGATCCTGATCGTGGCCTACATGATCCCGGTGATCTGGCTATCGGTGAAGCACACTGGCAATCCGGTGCCGCAGATCGCGTACGGCTATGTGCTGCAGCAGGTGACGGCGCGCGAGCAGGTGCTGAATGACGCCAATACGCCGGATGGCGCGCGCGAAGCGGAAGTGCGCGGGATATTGAAGCAGCGGCAGACAGAAACAGAAACTCGACTAGGCGCACTGGAGGCGGGCGGCGAGGCATACCTGACGGCAGAGCGGGCACGCCTGGAAGCGCGCTTGTCCGCGCTGCGCAAGCAGCAAGCGGCGGAAGCTGAGGTCGATCTCGCGGCGCGGGAGTTGCATGCGTTCCCGCGTGATGTCGCTGCCGCGCACAATGCGTGGCGCGCGGAAGTCGAGGCGGATCGCCTCAAATCCGCACCCATCGCAGCGCATGCCGAACCCTATGCGGGGCCGGATGAAGCGACGCGCGACAACAAGCGCAAGAATTTCCTGGCGCTGGTGTTCTGCCTGATGGTTGGCACGGCGGCGTTGCCGCACATCCTGATGCGTTTCTACACCACGACTTCAGTGAAAGAAGCGCGGCTATCCGTGTTCTGGTCGCTGCTATTCATCTCGCTGTTGTATCTCACCGCGCCGGCGCTAGCGGTGCTGGCGAAGTACGACGTATATACCCTGCTGGTGGGATCGAGCTTCTCCGAGTTGCCGAGCTGGGTGTCGGCTTGGGAAGCGGTGGACAAGGCGCTGATGAATGTGAGCGACATCAACAAGGACGGCATCGTGCAACTGGCTGAAGTCACGATAGGTGGCGACCTGATCGTATTGGCTACCCCCGAGATCGCGGGGCTCCCTTATGTCGTCACTGCGCTGGTGGCGGCAGGCGGCCTGGCTGCCGCGTTGTCAACGGCTGACGGTCTGATGCTGACCATCGCCAATGCTTTGTCGCACGATGTCTATTACAAGATGATCAATCCGAAGGCGCCGACCGGGCGACGTCTGGCGATCTCCAAGGGTTTGCTGCTGCTGGTGGCGGTATGTGCGGCGTATGTCACCTCACTCAAGCCGGGCGACATCCTGTTCATGGTGGGCGCGGCGTTCTCGCTGGCGGGATCGGCCTTCTTTCCGGCACTGGTGCTGGGGATCTTCTGGAAGCGCGCCAACAAGAGCGGCGCCATCGTCGGCATGGTCAGCGGTCTGAGCGTCTGCATGATCTATATGTACATCACCTATCCGTTCTTCGGCGTGAACGCGCCGCTGTGGTGGGACATCAATCCGATCTCGGCCGGCATCTTCGGTATCCCGGTCGGATTCGCCGGTGTCATCCTGGGCAGCGTACTCAGCAGGCCGCCAACTGCCAAAGTGCAGGCGCTGGTGGATTATGTGCGCTATCCGAACATGGCTGGCGACGAAGGACGTGGTGCTTTCTGAGATGGCGATGGAAGATCCAGTGCTGTTGCTGATCGTCATTCTGAAGGCGCTGGTGGAAGTCGCTGCGCTGTCGTTGTTGGCGCAGGGAGTGCTGCGCATACTGGCCGGCCGCAACTACCAGCAGAACTTCGCATACCAGCTGTTCAAAGTGGTTGCTTCGCCGGCAATCTCGTTTGCGCGATTGCTTACCCCGCGCATCATTGCTCGGCAGTATCTGGGGCTGGTCTCATTCCTGCTGTTGTTCTGGATGTGGCTGGCGCTGATCTATGCCAAGGCCTACGTCTGCCACGCCCAGCAATTGGCGTGTTTCAACGCCTAGCGGTTGGACTGCAAGGATAAAAGCCGCTATCCTTCGCGCCCTCAAACAAGCGCCCGTAGCTCAGCTGGATAGAGTATTGGTTTCCGAAGCCAAGGGTCGTGGGTTCGACTCCCGCCGGGCGCGCCAAATCAAGTTTCAGGGTTTAATGTTGCGGTCGCAGTTCGACCGGGAGGCAAGTCATGGCGCGTCTGATCTTTCTGGTGGTGGCCATTGCGCTGGTGTACTGGTTGTTGCGCCGATTCCGTCAGCCGCCCTCCGGAACGCAGGATGCTCCCCGAACCGAAGACATGGTGAGCTGCGCCCATTGCGGCCTGAATTTGCCAAAGAGCGAAGCGCTCACCTCCGGTGACAAATTCTATTGCTGCGAGGAACACCGGCGCGCATCGCAGCCGGAATGACATCCATGCGGGACGCTGCTAATCCCGAAGTCTCACTGTTCGCTGCCTGGCGTCCGCCAGCTTCGCTGTCGCCAGACAGTATCTGGCGCTCTCTCTCGTTGTTCAATCTGTATCGCCTGATCCTGGGCGGGGTGCTGGTGTTCACTTCCGCCATGTTCGGGACGGCGCTGTCGCTGTCGAAGTCTGAGCAAACGACATTCTTCTGGGTCAGTGCTTTATTCACCCTGCTGATACTGGCTTCGGTATTGGCAGTCGTGTGGCGCAAGCCGCAGCCGGGCTGGCAGCTGGCCTTCCAGTTGTGTGTCGATATCATATTCATCAGTACGCTCAGTTATATCGGCGGCGGCGTGCAGAGCAATCTGCCCATGTTGCTGCTGGTCTCGCTGGCCTTTGCCGGCATGACCAGTCACGGCCGCATCACGCTGCTGTATGCGGCGCTGGCGAGCATCATCCTGCTGTTGAGTCACGCTTATGCAGTGTTGACGCGCGACGCTTCGGAAGCGCTGTTCTTTCAAACCGGCATTCTGAGCACCTCCTATTTCGCAGTGGCCTGGCTGGCACATGCGTTGTCGAAATACGCGCTGGACAGCGAGCGCCTGGCGGCACGGCGCGGGGAGGACCTGTCCAGTATGGCTGAGGCCAACCGTTTGATGATCCAGGGGATGCCTGACGGCATGCTGGTGGTGGACGAGCGCGGCCATGTGCGCCAGTTCAATCCCGGGGCGGGACGTTTGCTAGGGTTCACTTTTCCTGTCGGGCAAGAGGTCGAACTCGGGGAGTGCTCGCCTTTGCTGGAAGCCATGTACGCCGCCTGGCGCCAGAATCATGAGCTGGGCAGTGAGGTGCTGCAATTGCCGCGCACAAACCGCATGGTGCGCGTGCGTTTCCTTGAGATCGGCGGCAAAGCTTTCTGGGGCGCGGTGATCGTACTGGAGGATATGCAACGTATTCAGGAACAGGCGCAGCAGGTGAAACTGGCGGCTTTGGGGCGGCTGACGGCAAACATCGCGCATGAGGTGCGCAACCCGCTGTCATCCATCAGCTACGCAACAGAACTCTTGCAGGAGGTGCAGAGCGACCCGACACAGGCGCGTCTATTGCAGATCATCCTCGACAACACCACGCGCCTGAATCGCATCGTGCAGGATGTGATGCAGATCAATCGTCGTGATCGCTCCCAGGCGGAAAAGATTGCGCTGACGGCGGTACTGCCGGCCTTCATTGAAGGTCTTGCACAGGTGGAGCAGGTGCCGAGCGAGGTGTTCGAGCTGGATCTGCCTGCGGACAGTGCCGTCTATTTTGATCGAGGTCATTTCGAGCAGGTGCTCTGGAATTTGTGTCGCAATGCTTTGCGATATAGTCGCAAGCAGAAGGGCAGCGTGGTATTGCGGTGTTTGCAAGATGATCAAGGGCGGCAGATACTTGAAGTCGAAGATGACGGGCCGGGCGTGCCGGAAGCGGATGTGCAGAATCTGTTCGAACCGTTCTACACCACCGATAGCGGCGGCACCGGGCTGGGGCTGTATATCGCCCGGGAACTGTGCGAAGCGAACGATGCCGTGATCGGCTATCGCCGAAGCGACCATGGAGGAGCTTGTTTCAGCATCTCCTTTGTGGCCGCCGCGGATGCATAAAGGAAAAGGAATGGAAGCAGGGATACCCAACGTACTGATCGTGGACGATGAGCCCGATATTCTGGAATTGCTGGAGCTCGCCTTGACGCGTATGGGGTTGGATGTGACCCGGGCAAGCGGACTGTCCGAAGCGAAAGCGCGTTTGGCCGAACGTCGCTACGCACTGTGCCTGACCGATATGCGTATGGCTGACGGCACGGGGCTGGATGTGGTGCGTCATATCGCTGACAGTAGCCTGGATCTTCCGGTCGCAGTGATTACGGCGCACGGCAATACGGAAAATGCAGTGGCGGCACTCAAGGCGGGCGCCTTCGATTACCTTTCCAAGCCGGTATCGCTGGAACAATTGCGGACTCTGGTGACTTCCGCTTTGCGGTTGCCTGTCTCCGCCGGACAGACGGAGAAATCCTTGTCGCCCTTGCTGGGCGAGGCGCCGGCCATGCAGCAGGTGCGTGCGCTGATTGCGCGTGTCGCCCGCAGTCAGGCACCGGTGCACATCAGCGGCGAGTCGGGTAGTGGCAAGGAGATGGCGGCACGTTTGATCGTGGAGCAGAGCGCGCGCGCTGGACAGCCCTTTGTCGCGGTCAACTGCGGTGCGATTCCAGAGAATCTGATGGAGAGCGAGTTCTTCGGTTATCGCAAAGGCGCTTTCACCGGCGCGGACAAGGATAGGGATGGCTTCTTCCAGGCGGCCAATCAAGGCACGCTTTTGCTGGATGAGGTGGCGGATTTGCCGCTGGCGATGCAGGTCAAGCTGCTGCGCGCTATTCAGGAAAAGCGGGTGCGTCGTGTAGGGGCAACAGAGGAGGAGACGGTAGATGTGCGCATCCTGAGCGCCACGCACCGTGATCTGGCCGAATGCGTACGGGATGGCAGTTTCCGGCAGGACCTTTACTATCGGCTGAACGTGATTGCGCTGCGGATGCCGGCTTTGCGTGAAATGCATGAGGATATCCCGCAGATTGCACAGCAATTGCTGGCCCGGATGGGAGGGCTGCAAGCCGCGAAATTCTCGCCTGCCGCGCTGAAGGTGTTGTCGGCATATGACTTTCCGGGCAACGTACGCGAGTTGGAGAATGTGATCGAGCGAGCTTTGGCCTTGTGCGTAGATGGGCTTATTCAGCCGGATGATTTGCAATTGAAGCCCATGGTTAGCGAGCCGCAACAGGCAGCGAACGGAGGCAAGTATCCGCTCACCGACTATCTGGATCGTGTGGAGCGTGAGGCAATTCTGGAAGCCTTGCATCAGACCCATTTCAATCGCACTGCTGCCGCCAAGATCCTGGGCGTGACATTCCGTGCCCTGCGCTACCGCATGGACAGACTGTCCATCACCGACAAGGATAAACAGTAGTGAAGTTCGATGCGAACGGATGGCTGAGCGGAGTGAGACGTGTCGTATCGCCAAACCATGATGCACGGCCGGCACGGATGCCGGTCAGCCTGCTGGTCATTCATAGCATCAGTTTGCCGCCGAACGAATTCGGCGGACCTGCCGTGCGGCAACTGTTCACCAATACACTGGATTGCAGTACCCATCCTTACTACGAGCAGCTGAAGGGAGTGCGTGTCTCGGCGCATTTTCTGATCGGCCGCGACGGCAGCATCACACAGTTTGTGGCTTGCGGAAAACGTGCATGGCACGCTGGGGTGTCGGTGTGGCGAGGGCGTGAGCGTTGCAATGATTATTCAATCGGCATCGAACTGGAAGGTTGCGACAGCTTGCCATTCGAACAAGCGCAGTATGCAGCGCTGACCAAGCTGACGCGTCGTTTGCTGCGACGCTATCCTATCCTTGACATCGTCGGCCATGTTGATGTCGCTCCGGGCCGCAAAACAGACCCCGGCCCGAGCTTCGATTGGGAACATTACTTTTCACTTATAAACAGCCAAACCGCGCAACGGCGGGAAATGGCGAATACCTGAGATATATAGGCCAAATTTCCGCTTGCATTAATTCATTCAGCTACTAGAATTAGCCCCAATTCGCAGGTTGGACCACTAGATATAGTGTTTTCTGCGTAAAACCGTTCTGGTGCAATGCCGGACGATATCTGCAAATTAAAAGGGGAGAATACATGTTGCAAACTTCTGAAACCGCATCGCCGTCCGTATCCGCCAGCGTGTTTGCTTCTCGTGACTCCGAGTCGGTTGCCGGCTCTTCCGGTGTGACGCTGGATCAATACAAGATTATTCGCCGCAATGGCTCTGTCGTATCGTTCGAGCCGTCCAAGATTTCCATTGCCATGACCAAGGCCTTTATCGCCGTGAACGGCGGTCAGGGTGCCGCTTCCGCGCGCGTGCGCGAGATGGTCGAGCAATTGACCGGCGGCGTGGTGAATGCGCTGGCGCGTCGTCAGCCGCATGGCGGCACTTTCCATATTGAAGACATTCAGGACCAGGTCGAATTGTCCCTGATGCGCTCGGGCGAGCATGATGTCGCGCGTGCCTATGTGTTGTATCGCGAGCGCCGCAATCAGGAGCGTGCCAAGAGCAAGGCCGAGACGGCATCAGAAGCGCCGTCCTTGAATGTGACCGAAGGCGGGATGACGCGCCCGCTGGATGTGCAGGCGCTGTCGGCCAGTATTGATGCGGCATGTGCCGGCCTGGGAGCATCTGTCGATGCTGCCAAGATACTCAAGAGCACGCTGAAGGATCTGTACGATGGCGTGGCCATGGAGGAGGTGCGCAAGTGCACCATTCTGTCGGCACGCTCATTGATCGAGCAGGATCCTGCATACAGTTTTGTGACGGCCCGTTTGCTGCTGAACAATATATGCTGCGAGATTCTGGGTGAGGCAGTGACGCAGGCAGACATGGCGACACGTTATGCCGAGTATTTCCCCAAGTTCATCAAGCGCGGCATCGACGCCGAATTGCTGGACGAGGAGCTGGGGCGATTCGATCTGGCACGTCTGGCGGCTGCACTGGATGCGGACCGCGACCTGCAGTTCAACTACCTCGGCCTGCAAACCCTGTACGACCGTTATTTCCTGCACGTGGAAGACAAGCGCATCGAATTGCCGCAAGCTTTCTTCATGCGTGTGGCAATGGGCCTCGCCTTGAACGAAGTGGATCGCGAAGCACGCGCCATCGAGTTCTATCGCCTGCTGTCCAGTTTCGATTTCATGAGCTCGACACCGACCTTGTTCAATTCCGGTACGCGCCGCTCCCAGTTGTCTTCCTGCTACCTGACTACGGTGGCCGACGATCTGGACGGTATCTATGAAGGCCTGAAAGAAAACGCGTTGCTGTCCAAGTTCGCGGGCGGTCTGGGCAACGACTGGAGCAACGTGCGTGCGCTGGGCTCGCACATCAAGGGAACCAACGGCAAGTCGCAAGGCGTGGTGCCCTTCCTCAAGGTGGTGAACGATACCGCGGTGGCAGTGAACCAGGGCGGCAAGCGCAAAGGCGCGGTGTGCGCCTATCTGGAAACCTGGCACCTCGACATCGAAGAATTCCTCGAGCTGCGCAAGAACACCGGCGACGACCGCCGTCGTACGCATGACATGAACACCTCCAACTGGATTCCCGACCTGTTCATGAAGCGCGTGATGGAAGGCGGAGAGTGGACGCTGTTCTCGCCGTCGACCTGCCCGGATCTGCACGACAAGTTCGGCTCGGCATTCGAAAAGGCATATCTGGCTTACGAGGCAAAAGCTGCCAGCGGCGAGATCAAGCTGTTCAAGAAGGTGGCGGCCCAGTCTCTGTGGCGCAAGATGCTGACCATGCTGTTCGAAACCGGTCACCCATGGGTCACCTTCAAGGATCCCTGCAACATCCGCTCGCCGCAGCAGCATGTGGGCGTTGTGCATAGTTCCAACCTGTGTACCGAGATCACACTGAACACCTCTGAAGACGAGATCGCCGTGTGCAATCTCGGCTCGGTGAACCTGACTGCGCACCTGACTGCGGACGGGCAGATCGACCATGAAAAACTGCAGCGCACCGTGCACACCGCCATGCGCATGCTGGATAACGTGATCGACATCAACTATTACGCTGTTGCCAAGGCGCGCAATTCCAACCTGAAACACCGTCCGGTCGGTCTCGGCATTATGGGTTTCCAGGATTGTCTGCACACCCTGCGTATCCCGTATTCTTCGGAAGCGGCAGTAGAGTTCGCCGATCGTTCGATGGAAGCCGTTTGCTACTACGCCTATTGGGCATCTACCGAGCTGGCGGAAGAGCGTGGTCGCTATGCCTCATATCGCGGCAGCTTGTGGGACAAAGGCATCCTGCCGCAAGACAGCATGAATCTGTTGCGCGAAGAGCGCGGCGGCTATGTCGAGGTTGATACCTCGGTCACCATGAACTGGGATGCGCTGCGTGAGCGTATCCGTCAATACGGTATGCGCAACTCTAACTGTGTGGCGATCGCACCGACCGCGACCATCTCCAACATCATTGGTGTCTCGGCTTGTATCGAACCGACCTACCAGAACATCTTCGTCAAATCGAACCTGTCCGGTGAGTTCACTGTCATCAATGAACATCTGGTGGCAGATCTGAAGCAGCTGGGTCTGTGGGACGAAGTGATGGTGGCCGACCTCAAATACTTCGACGGTAGCTTGACCAAGATCGACCGTATCCCTGTAGAGCTGCGCAGCCTGTACGCGACAGCATTCGAAGTCGAGCCGCAATGGCTGATCGAAGCGGCTTCGCGCCGTCAGAAATGGATCGATCAGGCGCAATCCCTGAACATCTATATGGCGGGCGTTTCTGGTCGCAAGCTGGATGAGACCTACAAGCTGGCCTGGGTGCGCGGTTTGAAGACGACTTACTACCTGCGTACGCTGGGCGCCACTTCTGCCGAGAAATCCACTTCGCGCGCCGGATCGCTGAATGCGGTATCGAACGGCGGTGGCGGAGAAATGTTGGCAGCGCCAGCCAGCGAAGGAACCCAGTTCTGCTCGATCGACAATCCAGAGTGCGAAGCTTGTCAGTGACAGGCGTGTTGAATTGAATCCGGATCGGCAATATGCCGATCCACTGTGAATAGAACCTCCTCCGCTCAAGAGGCGGATACAAGAAGAAAAGGACTACACATGTTGAATTTTGAAGATGATGTGCTGCCAACCGCGACGCCTGCCGCTGTACGCATGGGTGCAATGGCCGCTGACGCCGCGCCCGCGTCAGGTCATGACTACACCATTGCCTCGGTCTCGACAGGCCGCATTCGCGTGGAAGACAAGCGTTTGATCAACGGCAATGCCGACGTGAACCAGTTGGTGCCGATCAAATACAACTGGGCATGGGAAAAATACAATGCGGGTAACGCCAATCACTGGCTGCCGCAGGAAATCAACATGTCGGCAGACATCGCACTGTGGAAGAACCCGAACGGTCTGACTGTAGACGAGCGTCGCCTGGTCATGCGTAATCTGGGCTTTTTCTCTACGGCCGACAGCCTGGCGGCGAACAATATCGTGCTGGGCACCTATCGCCACATCACCGCACCGGAATGCCGCCAGTACCTGCTGCGCCAGGCATATGACGAGGCGATCCATACCCATGCCTACCAGTACATCGTGGAAAGCCTCGGCATGGACGAGGGCGAAGTGTTCAACATGTATCACGAGGTGGCCAGCATCCGCGACAAGGATGAGTTCCTGTTGCCGTTCATCGATACGCTGACCAATCCTGAATTCAAGACCGGTACGCCCGAGAACGACCAGAAGCTGCTGGAATCCCTGATCGTCTTTGCCTGCATCATGGAAGGCTTGTTCTTCTATGTTGGTTTCGTACAGGTGCTGGCGCTGGGACGCCAGAACAAGATGACCGGAGCTGCCGAGCAGTTCCAGTACATCATGCGCGACGAATCGCTCCACCTGAATTTTGGTGTGGACATGGCCAATCAGATCAAGCTGGAGAATCCGCATCTGTGGACGCCGGAATTCAAGGAACGCCTGAAAGGTCACTTTACCAAGGCGGTGGAGCTGGAATATCGCTACGCCGAAGATACCATGCCGCGCGGGGTGCTGGGGCTCAATGCCGGCATGTTCAAGGAATACCTGCGTTTCATTGCCAATCGTCGTTGCCAGCAGATCGGTCTGGATATGCTGTATCCGGGCGCAACCAACCCATTCCCCTGGATGGCGGAGATGATCGATTTGAAGAAAGAGAAGAACTTCTTTGAAACACGCGTAACCGAATATCAGACCGGCGGAGCACTTTCCTGGGATTGATGCTGGGCTGCATGTGATGTAAAAAATTTCGCTCCTGTATGGAGCGAAATTTTTTTGGTGGACACGATTTGAAAAACTGAATGTGCGATGTGCAAAGAAAGTTAAAAAAACAACGATTGCTTATTGACATCAAACATATTTCGGATAAAGTTGCAACCGCAAGATGTAGTGAAAAAAATCCACGAAAACTACAACTTATAGTTGTGGCGGATATAAAAAAGGGGGCTTCGCTTGCGCGAACTCGATATTCAGGAAACAGCTACATTTCCGGCTTTACCCTTTGCGCTGAATGCGCAATTGAAAAACGAGATCTTTCTCGGGGGCACTTCTCCCTCTAAATTCACAGAACAAAATTTTCGATCGGCAGCGGTGTCTGCCCGTGATGCAGTGCATTCATTTTTCCGTATTGAGGCGAAAACTGGAAATGCATAGACATGGTATCGGATCGATGGCGCCTATGATTTGCGCCGCAAGGGCTTTGGTATTGCTGCTTTGCAGCATGCTGGAGGAGTAGTAAGTGTTGTTCTTATTAACTTTCATATCTCAAGGAGGTTGAAATGGTAGCAGCAAAGAAAGCCAAACCAGCAGCAAAGAAGCCGGTAGCGAAGAAAGCCGTCGCCGCCAAGAAGCCGGTAGCGAAGAAAGCCGTCGCTGCTAAGAAGCCGGTAGCGAAGAAAGCCGTCGCCGCCAAGAAGCCGGTAGCGAAGAAAGCCGTCGCCGCCAAGAAGCCGGTAGCGAAGAAAGCCGTCGCCGCCAAGAAGCCGGTAGCGAAGAAAGCCGTCG
>JAQUAD010000086.1 GCA_028687425.1 Sideroxydans sp. | reverse complement strand
TGCTGGAGAACTATCAGGACGGTTCGCTGCATGCCTTGCTGCAGCAGCATGTCGGCGCGCTGCGCCGCACCGAAAGCCTGGTCACCGCCGTGATGCCGCAGGGCGACGACGCCAAGCTGCTCGGCATCACCCAGCAACGCCCGGTGTTGCGGGTCAAAAGCCTGAACGTGCTCGAACGCGATGCGACACCGGTCGAATACGCCATCACCCGGTTCCGGGCCGACCGGATCCAGCTTTGTATCACCCCCAGCCAGTAGTCCCTTTCCATCCTTTCTGACAGGAGTCTTTCACATGAACCTCAAGCAATTCCTTTTCTCGACCTTGCTCTGCACCACCATGGTCGTGCCGCACAGCATGGCAGCCGCCATGCAGGACGGCAGCAAGGCCCATCCGCTGCGCGTGATGCTGATCCCGGCCGACGGCGGCACCGAAGACGGCACCAAGGCCGACTTCCTGCCCATCTTCAATGCCGTGACCAAGACCACCGGCCTGCACTTCGACATCCGCGTCGGCCAGAGCTACAGCGCCGTGATGGAAGCCATGTGTCTGAAACAGACCGAGATCGCCTTCTTCGGTGCGGCCAGCTACATCCCGGTGCGCGACAAGGGCTGTGCCAAGCTGCTGGCCGTGGCCGTGCACAAGGGCGCTTCCGTGTATTACTCCGGCGTGTTCACCCGTGCCGATGCACCTTACAAATCGCTGAAGGACACCAAGGGCGCACGTCTGGCGCTGGGCGATGTGAACTCCACCTCCAGCTTCGTGTATCCCGTGGCGATGTTGAAGGATGCAGGCATTGATCCGGCCCGCGATCTGGGGCAGGTGGTCATCACCGGCAGTCACGCCAATTCCCTCAAGGCAGTGGCCGAAGGCAAGGCCGACCTGAGCGGTGCCTCGTTCGACTCGTTCGAGAAGGCCGTGAAGCAGGGCGCGATCGACCCGACACAGGTGCGCGTGCTGGCCAAGAGCGAACCCATCCCGCAACCACCGCTGGCGATGTCCACTTCGCTGCCGAAGGGCATCCAGAAGAAATTGAAGGACGCCTTCAACAATGTGCATCAGGCACCGGGCGTCACCGCCGACATGATCCGCGGTTACGGCGGTTCCAAGGTCGATCGTTATGACGCCGACTTCCCCGAGTCCGGCATGGACGCGCCGGGCAAGAAGCTGGCGCTGGTGGACGATCAAGTGAAGGCCGAGATCCTCAAGAAGGCCGCCCAACGCTAACCGCAGACACCCGCCCGTAGCATGCGGGCGGGTGCGCTGTCGTTGGCATCCGCAGAGGAAACCGACATGTTGAGATTCGAGAATGTCCAAAAGCGCTTTCCGGATGGTACGGAAGCGATCCGCAACATCACCTTGCACGTTCCGCAAGGCCAGTTCTGTGTCGTGCTCGGCCCCTCCGGCGCCGGCAAATCGACCCTGCTGCGCATGCTCAATGGCTTGTCGCGGCCGACGCAAGGCAGCGTCTATCTCGGCAACGAGCTGATCAGCGATCAATCGGTGCAGCAGTTGCGCAAGAAGGTCGCCACGGTGCACCAGCAGTTCAACCTGACCCCGCGCATGTCGGTGGCACTCAACGTGCTGTCCGGCGCCTTGCCGCAGGTGTCGCACTGGCGCGCCGCGCTGTGCCTGTTCCCGGCCGAGCTGCGCGCGAAGGCATGCCGCCTGCTGGATGAGGTCGGCCTGACGCCCGAACATCTGAACCGCCGCGTCTCCGAACTCTCCGGCGGACAGCAACAACGCGTCGGCATCGCCCGCGCCTTCATGATGGACCCGGCGGTCCTGCTCGCCGACGAGCCGGTGGCCAGCCTCGACCCGCGCATCAGCCGCGGCATCCTGGAGCTGCTGCATCGCCAGTCGCGCAACCACAACACCACGGTCCTGTGCAGCCTGCACCAGCCCGATCTGGCGCGCGCCTTCGGCGATCGCATCATCGCCGTCAACCAGGGGCGACTGGTGTTCGACGGCACGCCGGACCAGCTCACCGATACGGTCTGCGAAGCGCTCTACCACGGCGCCCTGAACCGCGGGCATGACACATCCGCAGCGCTCAGCGCCGCGTGCGAACCCGAACTGGCTGTGGCCTGAGGAGCACCATGAACAACCTGTCTGTCAACCGAGATGCCAAATGGCATCTGAACCAACCCTATAACGCGCGACACCTGGTGATCGCGATCCTCGCCTTCATCCTGCTCGCGGTCACCGGCAGCCGCATGGAAGTGCCGCGCATGGTGTCCGAGACCGCGCAGGGGCTGGGTTATGTCGTCGGCCTCAACGAGGAATCGGCGGTCGCCACCGGCGTGAAACGTATCGCCGCATCGATCTGGCCGCTGCGCATCTCGGAAGAGATCGAAGTGTCGCGCATCGAAGGCTTCGACCCGAACAAACTGCCCTGGCTGTCGCACGTGGAAGTCATCGAAACGCGCACGCCGCACCTGAACACCGACACGCTGCAACTGGAAGAGACCATCGAGCACAAGGAAGTGCTGGTCAAACCCCTCGGCTATCTGATGCATGTGCTGCTGAAGATGCTGGAGACGCTGGAGATGGCGCTGTGGGGCACCTTGCTGGCGGTCGTGCTGTCGATCCCGCTGGCCTGCTTCGCGGCGTCCAACTACGCACCCAACCGCTTCGTCTACAACCTGTCGCGTTCCACCATCAGTCTGTTCCGCGCCATCCCGGAACTGGTCAGTGCCTTGTTCCTGGTGCTGGCATTCGGCTTCGGCCCCATCGCCGGTTTCCTGGCGCTGGGCATCCATAGCGCGGGCTTCCTCGGCAAGTTCTACGCGGAAGACATCGAGAACGCCGACCGCGGCCCGCAGGAAGCGCTGCAATCCATCGGTGCCGGTCAGGTCAAGACGCTCTGGTACGGCGTGCTGCCGCAAGTGTTGCCGCAGTACATCGCCTACACGCTCTACATCCTGGATCGCAACATCCGTATGGCGACGGTGATCGGCATCGTCGGCGCGGGCGGCATCGGGCTGGAACTGAAGGGTCGTTTCGACATGTTCAACTTCGACCACGTCGGCACCATCCTGCTGATCATCTTCCTGACCGTGATCGTGCTCGACCAGTTCTCTGCCAGATTGCGCAGCCGGTTGATGTAGTAGTTCCTGCCTGTTTTTACAGGCAGGGAAAGCGAACTTGTATAGACATCTAACAACAAGGCGGCACAAGGAAGACTGGATATGAATGTAGCAAGAAAAGAATGGCCCGCTGCGCTGTGCGCATTGCCGGCCAGTGAAGTTAAACATCTGGCCAACGTGCTGTCGGGCGAACTGGAAGTGCGCGACGTGGCACTGCCGCACGCAGGACTGGGCTTGCTGAACCTGCGCGACGGCGCATTCGAGGAATCGTATTTCATCGGCGAGATACCGGTCGCACGCGCCGAGGTGATCGTGCGCAGCGCAGCGGGTGACGAAGCACGCGGCGGCGCGCTGATCGTGGACGACCGCGCGCAGTTCGCGCGTGCCATCGCCATCCTCGATGCAGTGCTGGCCGGCAAGCTGCCCGGCAGCGCACCCGCTATGGCGCTGGTGCAGCGCGGCATGGCAGTGCGCAAACAGAAAGACAGCGAGCGCAAGAAGCTGCTGGCCGCGACACGCGTGGATTTCTCGCTATTGGGACAAGAGGACGACGAAGATGAAGAATGAGATGACGATGCTGGACGACATCTGGCATCCGGCCAGCCAGCAGCGACTGTTCCGCAGCCTGCTCGATGCTTACAGCTACCCGGGCCGTATCCAGCGCTGCCCGGTGCAGGGTGATCCCGGTCTGGCCTTGCTGAGCGCATTGCTGGACGGACAGACCACCCTGTCCGATCCGCAAGACCTGCTGCCAGAATCCGTCTGGCCGCAACTGGAAGCGCAGCGCGTGCCTTACGATCTGGCCGCCTTCATCCTGCTGGAAGGACGTCGTGCGCCGGAGATGGCGCCGAACCTGGGGACGCTGGAAGCACCGGAGCACGGTGCGACCCTGTTGCTGCGCGTCGCTGAGCTGCATGCAGACGATGCAGGTGAACTGCGCCTGCAACTGTCCGGCCCCGGCATCCGTCAGCCGATCAGCATCGGTGTGGACGGTCTGCATGCCGACTGGATCAGCGCACGCAACGACTGGGTGAGCGACTTCCCGCTCGGTATCGAACTGGTGCTGTGCGATGCGCAGGGGTTCGTCGCATTGCCGCGCACCACTTACATCAAGATCGGCGGTGCTGCATGAGTTACGTCGCGATCAAGGGCGGCAAGGCCGCCATCGACGGTGCAGCCAGCGCCAGCGAATACTTGCGCAGCAAAGGCGCACACGCCGAACCGCTGTCGCTGGCGATGATAGAAGAGCAACTGCGTTTGCTCACCTCGCGTGTCGTGTCTGAAGGCGGCTTGTACCATCCGCGACTGGCGGCGCTCGCACTCAAACAGTTCCAGGGCGACACCCTGGAAGCCGCATTCGCGCTGCGCGCCTATCGCTCCACCAAACCGCGCCTGCTCGAAACGCCGTTGCAGGACACGAGCAAGATGCGCTGCATCCGCCGCATCTCGTCCGCGTTCAAGGAAGTGCCGGGCGGGCAGTATCTGGGTGCGACCTACGATTACGCGCTGCGCCTGTTGCAGCTCGATCTCGCCAACGAAGACCCGGCTGCATTCAAGGCCGTGGCGCAAAGTTTCCTGCGCGAAACACCAGACGCCGAGTTGCCAGACAACTTCCCCAAGGTGATCGATTCGCTGCGCGCCGAGGGTCTGCTGCCGCCGCTCTCACCAAACCGTACCCCCGCGTTCGACATCACGCGCGACCCGCTGGTGTTCCCGGTGCCGCGCTCCGCCGCGCTTGCCACCATGGCGCGCGCCGAGACCGGCGGCCTGCTGGCGATGGCGTATTCCAACATGCGCGGCTACGGCGACGTGCATCCCACGGTGGCCGAGCTGCGCGTCGGTTACCTGCCGGTGATGCTGCCGCATCCGGTGACGGGTGAGTTGATGGAAGCAGGCGAGGTGCTGGTCACCGAATGCGAAGTGGTGGCGATGTACGAAAGCACCAACGGCGACGAGCTGCCCACCTTCACGCTGGGTTACGGCGCATGCTTCGGCCACAACGAAGTGAAGGCCATCAGCATGGCCATCCTCGACCGGGCGCTGCAGAAGGGCATGCGCGACGGCCCCAGCAATCCTTCGGAAGACCCCGAGTTCGTGTTGCTGCATGTGGACGGTGTGGACTCCATGGGCTTCGC
>JAQUAD010000049.1 GCA_028687425.1 Sideroxydans sp. | reverse complement strand
CCGGCAGGCATCGGTAAAGAGCAGCGCGACCAGCTGCTGCGCGCGGTGCGCAACATCGGCAACGATGGCGCGGGCGTGGTGCCCAGCACTATGTCCATCGATTTCATGCAGGCGACGGCGCGCGGTACGGTGGACGACTTCCTGAATGCGATCAAGTACTGGGAAGAGAAGCAGTCGCAGGCGATTTTGGGCGGTGAGCTGGACGGTAAGGCTACGTCCGAGGCGCGCATCATGACGTACAACAGGGTGCGTCGACAGATCCTGCTGCACGACGTGCGCCAGATTGAGCCGACGATCAACCGGCAATTGGTTTCGCCCATCGTGCTGCTCAACGGCATGTTCTCGGCCAACCGCATGCCGAAGTTCTGCTATCTGACTGAAGAGACGGTCGATCAGGGTAAGGCTGTGGATGTGCTGGAAAAAGCGGCGAGCATGGGCATGGAGATCGACGTGGAATATGCCCACAAGCTGATCCAGATCCCGCGTGCCAAGGAAGGCGCGAAGCTGCTGCAAGCCAAGGGCGCAAAGACCGACCAACCGGATGCCGAAACCAAACCCGCCGATGCCGCCCTGACGCGCCTGGTCGCGCTGGCCAGCGCCGCACAACAGACCGACGTGACCGGCCTCTACGCCGCCAAACTGGCCGCACTCTCCGCCCCGCACGAAGAAGCGCTGACCCAGCAGATCGCGGCGATAGTGGCCGAATCGGGAAGCTTCGACGAAGCGCTGGACAAGATCGCCGCGTTGACGACAACACCGAACAAAGACTGGGTGGACTCGATTGCCAAAGGGCTTGCGGCGGCGCATTTGGCTGGGCGGTCTGATGTCGGTGCCGAATAATTATGGCGCTTTCACCTTTGCACAAGAATAGCGGTCGAATGTCGTGGGAATACTGCCTCGGCAGGTTGTTCTTAACTTTTACCATTGCAGAAGACCCAGCAAAGCCATTGCTGCTCAGACGCTGGGCTAGGCAAGATGCTGAAGGAAGGAATCTGCGCGAAATTTTTGTTGAGGTTGCTCGGGTGACTCGTGAATTTAAAGATGGAAGCCGAGGGAGATCATGGAACATGATCCTAGGGCCAATTTCTGTTTGGTTTGCCTTATTGCCCACTGGTGGTAACAAGCAATGAGCGGCTTCCAATTCGATCAGGCGATTGACTTCTATCGCAACAAAATCAAGCTGCCCACGTCAGGCTGGACGGACATCTGGCAAGAGCAGAACAGCCACAGCTTTGTAGTGGCAGGGGCGAATCAAGATGCCTTGGTCGAAGACTTCTACAACGCGATCAGGAAAGCTAAGTGGGAAGGCGGCGGCGGCGGATACGACGAATTCAAGCAACGCTTCCCGGAGATCGTGGCCAAGCACGGATGGGCGCACAACGGCGCGCCCGGCTGGCGCAGCCGAGTGATCTACGACACCAACATCACCCAGAGCTACAACGCTGGTCGCTACAAACAGATGGTGGCGCTCAAGGAGTTCCGTCCATTCTGGCGTTACCGGCATACCAGCATTGAGCATCCACGGCTCACGCATAAGGCGTGGAGTGACATTACGCTGCCTGCGGATGATCCATGGTGGGATGTTCACATGCCGCAGAACGGCTGGGGCTGCAAATGCCGCGTTGACTCTCTGACCCGCACCGAAGCAAAGCAGATATGGGACAAGGAAGGAAAGACCGGCCCCGACACCGCCCCACCCATCGAGTGGGAAGAGCGCATCGTTGGCAAGAACGGCAGCAACCCGCGTACCGTGCGCGTGCCCAAAGGCATCGACCCCGGCTTCGCCTACAACCCCGGCAAGGCGTGGCTGGAGCCGCACACCGTCCCGCCGCTGCAAGGCTACGACGATGTGCTGAAAGAGCGCGCCACGCCGTGGCCGACCGGCTTCAAGGCTCCCTCACTACCAAAGCCGACCCGCATCCCCGCTGACGTGATTCTGCCTGCGGGAACGGCACCGGAAGTGGCTGTCGCCGACTTCCTTGATGTCTTCGGCGCAGATATGGAAATGGGGGCGGCATTCACTGATGCGGCGGGTAGCACGCTGGCCATCACCAAGGCGCTGTTCCAGAATGGTTCCGGTGACTTTAAGTGGTTGGCCAGACCGGATAAGTCCGTTCGCTTGGAATACGTCAACCTGTTGGCCATGACGTTGATCGAGCCGGATGAAATATGGTGGGTTTGGGTGCAGGACAGTGTGGACAAAGGAAGATGGCGGCTCAAACGCCGCTACCTGAGAGCCTTCGAGGTTGAGGGCACGAATGAATATGGCGTGGCAGTGTTCGAGTGGGGGCGGTCTGGATGGACAGGTGCGACCGTCTTTATGCAGACCCAAAAAACCGATAAGACGCGTGAGGCGTACTTCGATAAACAGCGCAATGGGCGGCTGGTGTACAAAAAGTAAGCGCGGCCTTTTGAGGGGCCGCGCTTTGGGTCTGGATACTGTGCAGTAGCGCCGAAACGCAGTCTGACCAAACCACGGGAGTAACGATATGCTTTTTGAGATGGATTTTCAAGTGAATCATCTGAAGCGCGCTTTGTCAGCGGCGCGGGATGCTATCGCACGCCCTGAAGAGCTACTCGGCAGCATTGGAGGATCTCTGGTTCGCGTGAACCGTGATCGCCACATTTCCGGGCTGGCTCCCGATGGCTCGAAGTGGAAAGAGCTATCTCCGATGACGCTTCAGGAAAAGCGCAAAGGTGGCCCGCTCAATAAATCAGGACGAATGCTGCAAAGCTTCAATTACCAAGTGGGCGGAGACGCTTTACGGCTGGGGTTCGATGGCTCGACAGAATCGATGCGAGCCGCTTGGCATCATTCAGGCACTGACCCCTATACGATTTCACCAAAGAAAGCCAAGGCGCTGAAATTCGGGGGCATGTATCGGAAGCGGGTGAATCACCCAGGACTTCCCAAACGTGAACTAGTTGGACTTCCGACCTCTGATCGTAAATTGATGGCTGATGTAGCCGGTGACTATTTGCGAGTGATATTAAATAGCGTTCGATGAGTGATTAAATCACCTTTGAAGTAGTATTAAATCCCCATCCGCCTACCTAATTTCCCGTACATCTCTACCAATAAACCCGCACTTTCTCCCCGCAACTGTCCGGAAATCAGGATTTTGATGTATCCAGCCCTATCCCAATGTTCATAAGGCTTTCGTCGGTGTTTTAGCTGTTTTTATCCATCCTGTTTCCCATACCTCCCTACTGCATGATGAATTCGGTATTGAACATGCCACGATCCAGATCGAGTCGAACAGCGACCTGTGCGCTTTGACGCATCATCCCTGATGTAAGGGATTGTTGTTGCCGTGACAGCAGATTGTGGCTTCGGCCGTCGCGTTGCGACTTAACTTGCTGCGCAAGTGAGCCTACACCGCAATCTCGTTTTGCTGTTTTACAGCAGAACGAGATTGTCTCGATGTATCAACTCGGGTTCGTCCACGTAACCCAATATCTTTTCGATCTCGTTGCTGGCTTTCTTCGCGATGAGGCGCGCCTCGTCGGCACTGTAATTGACCAGGCCGCGGGCGATATCTCTGCCATCGGCATCCAGTACGGCCACCACCTCGCCGCGGTTGAATTCGCCGCTGACTAGTGTGACACCGATGGGCAGCAGGCTTTTCTTGTCCTGGCACAGCGCACGCACAGCACCCGCATCCAGCGTGACTTTACCGCTCACCTGAAGATGGTCAGCCAGCCATTGCTTGCGGGCATCCAGCGCCAGTTCGCTGGCGGTGAGCAGGGTGCCGATGGATTCACCCTGCAGCAGGCGCGGCAATACATCCGGCTCGTGTCCCGAGGCGATGACGGTGTGCGCCCCGCTGCGTGCCGCGCGTTTGGCGGCGAGTATCTTGGTGAGCATGCCGCCGCGCCCGATGTGGCTGCCAGCACCGCCCGCCATCACTTCCAGCTCGGGTTTTCCTGCCAGTGCCTCGCTGATGAGCGTGGCATTCGTATCCTTGCGGGGGTCGGCGGTGTACATGCCGGTCTGGTCGGTGAGGATGATCAATGCATCGGCTTCGATCAGATTCGCCACCAGAGCACCCAGCGTATCGTTGTCGCCGAATTTGATTTCGTCGGTGACCACCGTGTCATTCTCGTTGATGATGGGAATGACGCGCAGGCTGAGCAGGCTGCGCAGGGTAGAGCGGGCATTCAGATAACGCTCGCGGTCAGCCAGATCGGCATGGGTGAGCAGCACTTGTGCCGCGTGCAAACCATGCTGGCGGAAACAGCTTTCATAAGCCTGCACCAGGCCCATCTGCCCGACGGCAGCGGCAGCCTGCAATTCGTGCACGGCGCTGGGACGTTGCTTCCATCCCAGGCGTTGCATGCCCTCGGCGATCGCTCCTGATGAAACGAGCACGACTTCACAACCGTTCGTGCGCAAGCCTGCGATCTGTCTGGCCCAGTTGTTCAGGGCATTCAGATCCAGTCCGGCACCGCTGTTGGTGACCAGACTACTGCCGACTTTGACGACGATACGCGTGGCTTGTGTAAGGACGTTTCTCATATCTCATACCAGCGGGTCGTGGATATCGATCTCGGTTTCCTGTGCACTTTCGGTGATCGCATCCTGTTCGGCGCGCGCGACCTTGTTCAGGTGTTCCATGATGGCGTATGTCAGTTCCTTGCAGCCATCGCCATTGATGGCGGAGATGGCGAACCAGCGGGTGTCTTTGCCGAATTCATTGAGGAACGCCTGTACCTTCTCTTCCTTGTTCTCCAGCAGGTCCAGCTTGTTCAGCACCAGCCAGCGCGGTTTTTCGTACAGTGCCTCATCGTATTTGCGCAGCTCGTTGAGGATGGCGTGCGCTTCCTGCACCGGGTCGGTTCCTTCGTGCAACGGGGCGATGTCCACCAGATGCAATAACAGACGTGTACGCGCCAGATGGCGCAGGAACTGGTGGCCGAGTCCGGCCCCTTCCGCCGCGCCTTCGATCAGGCCGGGAATGTCGGCGATGACGAAACTCTTTTCTTCGGAGACGCGTACCACGCCCAGATTCGGGTGCAGGGTGGTGAAAGGATAATCGGCCACCTTGGGGCGGGCTGCAGAGACAGAGCGGATGAAGGTGGATTTACCGGCATTGGGCATGCCAAGCAGGCCGACATCGGCCAGCACCTTCAACTCCAGTTGCAGTTCGCGTCGTTCACCTTCTTCGCCGGGCGTGCATTGGCGCGGGGTGCGATTGGTGCTGGATTTGAAATGCAGGTTGCCGAGACCGCCTGCACCGCCGCGGGCGAGGATGGTGCGCTCGCCGTCGAGTGCCAGGTCGGCGATGACCTGGCCGCTGTTGATGTCGGTGATGACGGTGCCGACCGGCATGCGCAGGATGACGTCATCTGCGCCTTTGCCGTAGCAGTCGGCGCCGCGTCCCGATTCGCCATTCCTGGCGCGGTGCATGCGCGCGAAACGATAATCCACCAGCGTGTTGATGTTGCGATCAGCGACAGCAATCACACTGCCGCCGCGCCCGCCGTCACCGCCGTCGGGGCCACCCTTGGCGATGTATTTCTCGCGACGAAAGCTGGCAGCGCCGTTACCGCCGTTGCCAGCGATGACTTCGATCTTCGATTCGTCGATGAATTTCATGTGTGTCCTGCGCTGTTCGTTCTGTTATGCCGGAGGGCAAATAAAAAAGCCCTATCTCGCGATAGGGCTCATTCTAGCTGTTCGCCGGTATTATGCGGGAATGATGCTGACCGTCTTGCGCTTCAGAGCGCCCTTGGTCGCAAATTGCACCTTGCCGGTGATCTTCGCGAACAGGGTGTGGTCCTTGCCCATGCCGACATTGTCGCCTGCGTGAACTTGAGTACCGCGCTGACGGATGATGATGCTGCCTGCGCTGATCAGTTCGCCGCCGTAGCTCTTGCAGCCGAGTCGTTTCGAGTGCGAGTCGCGGCCGTTACTGGTACTGCCGCCGCCTTTTTTCGATGCCATGTTATAGCTCCTTTATTAAGCGGAGATGCCGTCGATGCGGATCTCGGTGTAGTTTTGACGATGACCCTGATGCTTCTGGTAGTGCTTGCGGCGACGCATCTTGAAGATGGTCACTTTGTCGTGACGGCCGTTGGAAACGATGGTCGCCTTGACGGTTGCGCCTTCCAGCAGGGGTTTGCCGATTTTGATGCTGTCGCCGTTGCCAACTGCCAGCACCTTGTCCAGCACGATTTCGCCGCCGACATCACCGGCAACGGTTTCGATCTTGAGTGTTTCACCTTGGACAACACGGTACTGTTTGCCACCGGTCTTGATAACTGCGTACATGACTACCTCGCTTGATGCGGTTATTAGTTACGGCTAAACCCTGAAGTTCAGCCCTCACTGGGAATTTCTTTTTTCCGAAAGGCGCGCATTATACCCAAATCGTCTTTTGAGTCAAAACCTTTTATTTGCGCTTCGGCTGGTGCTTAACGCTTCATGGAATCAAAGAATTCCGCGTTGTTTTTGGTTGCCTTGATCTTGTCCAGCAGGAATTCCATGGCTTCCAGTTCGTCCATCGGATAGATCAGCTTGCGCAGCACCCAGATGCGCTGCAGCAGGTCTTGCTTGATCAGCAGCTCTTCCTTGCGGGTGCCGGAGCGGTTCACGTTGATTGCAGGGTAGATGCGCTTCTCGGCCATGCGACGGTCGAGATGGATCTCCATGTTGCCGGTGCCCTTGAATTCTTCGTAGATCACATCGTCCATGCGGCTGCCGGTATCGACCAGTGCGGTGGCGATGATGGTCAGCGAACCGCCTTCCTCCACGTTACGCGCAGCGCCGAAGAAACGCTTTGGACGTTGCAGTGCGTTGGCGTCCACACCGCCGGTCAATACCTTGCCGGAGGATGGGATCACTGTGTTGTAGGCGCGTGCCAGACGGGTGATGGAGTCGAGCAGGATCACCACATCCTTCTTGTGTTCGACCAGACGCTTGGCTTTTTCCAGCACCATCTCGGCGACCTGGACGTGACGTGTGGCGGGTTCGTCGAAGGTGGAGGCAACCACTTCGCCGCGTACGGTGCGGCTCATCTCGGTCACTTCCTCGGGGCGCTCGTCGATCAGCAGCACGATCAGAACGGCTTCCGGGTTGTTGGATGCGATGGAGTGCGCGATGTGTTGCAGCATCACGGTCTTGCCGGATTTGGGGGAAGCCACCAGCAGACCGCGCTGGCCTTTGCCGATCGGCGCGACGATGTCGATGATGCGTCCGGTCAGGTTTTCTTCCGCGCGTATGTCGCGCTCAAGGGTAATTTGTTTGGTCGGGAACAGTGGTGTCAGGTTCTCGAACAGGATCTTGTTCTTGGCGTTCTCAGGCGGTTCGCCGTTGACCTTGTCCACCTTGACCAGCGCCACATAACGCTCACCTTCTTTCGGCGTGCGGATCTCACCCTCGATTGAATCTCCGGTATGCAGATTGAAACGTCGCACTTGGCTGGGGCTGACATAGATGTCGTCCGGGCCGGCGAGGTAGGAGGTGTCTGGCGAGCGCAGGAAACCGAAACCGTCGGGCAGCACTTCCAGTGTGCCTTCGCCATAGATGCTTTCGCCCTTCTTGGCCTGGTTCTTCAGCAGGGCGAAGATCAGGTCCTGTTTGCGCATACGGTTCGCGTTGTCGATCTGGTTGGCAACGGCCATTTCCACCAGTTCGGTGATGTGTTTGGTCTTGATATCGGATAGATGCATGATCAGGATGTTGCGAGTGAACGCAAAGTTTAAGGAGTCTGGCTGGAGGTGGGTTACAGGTTGCGGATGTTCCCGCGCCGAGTGCCGTGTCAGTCTTTTCTTGGTTTTGTATCAGTGTTTCAGGACGAAACAGGCAACTGCGGGCGGGAGCCTAAAGCGTTTAGATGTGGCTGTCAATGAACGCGGTCAATTGTGATTTGGACAGTGCGCCAACCTTGGTAGCTTCGATATTGCCATTCTTGAACAGCATCAGGGTGGGGATGCCACGTACACCGTACTTTTGCGGTGTCTGCTGATTCTCATCTACATTCAACTTGGCGACGTTCAGTCGACCTGCATATTCCTGGGAAACTTCGTCCAGAATGGGGGCGATCATGCGGCAAGGGCCGCACCATTCAGCCCAGTAGTCCACCAATACTGGCAACGGAGATTGCAGAACTTCAGCGGTGAAAGTGTCGTCGGTAATGTAACGGATGTGCTCGCTCATGTTTTTTCTCGTCGTTATTGAAGGGTTTTTATGTCAGGGCGCGCTATAGCGCTTTGAAGTGCAACTTGAACGGAAGGCATCCTAGCGAAAAAATTCCGGCTTGGGAAGCGTTTTGCCAAGGGCTTCGTAAGCGGCTGAAATATAGTGATTCATTTGCGCCACAGATAGAGTTCGGAGTGATGCAGATCGTCGGTTTGCAGGATTTTTTGAGGCGGATGATCGGCGACTGTGAAAGTATTGCTGATGAACAAACTGCCCGGATGCATCTCCTTCTGCACCTTTTCCCATAGCGCCGCCATCGGCACGGGCGAAAGATAGGCGAACGCCACGTCATATTGCGCCAGATCGCAATCCCACAGACTGCGCCAGTACACATGGCAATTACGATACCCGCCGAACTTGATGCGCAACCAGCTCCAGGCAAAAGGCAGCGGCGCTGTTTCCACACCATGGAAGGTTCCTTGCGGGTGCGTGCGCGAGAGATGGGTCAGCACACCGCCGATACCCGAGCCAAGGTCGATGAAGCTGAAAGGCTGATCGACTGGCAATTGTGTCTCCAGTGCCTGCCAGACTTTGTTGCTGGAAAGGTAGAGCGGCACCTGGGTGCGGAAGGTGCTCCAGTACAGCAGCAGCATCAGCAGAAAGGCGAACAGGAAAACGATGGGTGGAATGTTGGTGTTGAGCGTGATCGCCAGCGCAGGCACGAACAGCAACTGGATGGGCAACCACCAGCGCGCCTGTTTGGTCAGATGGCTGAACGTCGCGGCGAGTGCGCCGCAGGCGATGGCGAATGTATAGGGTGAGAGAGTGAGCGTGAGCAGATTAGCGGCAAGCGTTACCAGCACGAAGGCCAATAGTTGCAGCAACAGCGCGAGTGCGACTGGCGGGATCTTTCGCATCCGTTGCGGTTGCGCGACGCTATCGGACATCAGCGCACCAGCCCGGCTTCCACTTCCATGCGCTTCGCGTGTCCGCACAGACGTTCGACCAGCGTCAGCGCGAAATCCATCGCGGTGCCCGGGCCGCGCGAGGTGATCAGTTTGCCGTCTTCGACGACGGCAAGCGGCTGACGGTCGACTTGTGGAAATGGATCGAGTGCGCCGGGAAAACTGGTGGCTTGTTTGCCGTCGAGCAGGCCCGCCGTGGCAAGCACCGAGGGCGCTGCGCAGATCGCGCAAACGTAACGTTCGTCGCGGTACATCTGCTGTGCCAGTTTCAACACGCGTGCATCTGCTTTGAGATTGTTGGTGCCGGGTTGCCCGCCGGGCAGCACCAGCATGTCGAAGTGCTGGGCCGCGACTTCGTCCAGTGTGCAGTCCGGGAGCAGCATGGTCTGCCGGCTGCCGCGCAAGGGGCCGGCTTGCAAACCGGCCAGCGTCACGTTCACGCCGGCGCGGCGCAGGATGTTGACTATGGTGATAGCTTCCAGTTCTTCACTTCCGTTGGCGAATAAGACCAGGACAGAGCTCATGTTGGTTCTCCTTGAGGGGGGCGAATGCAATTTAGCGCATGCCATTCAGAAGCGCCATACCAGATTCAGTGCAGCGCCGTCCTGCGTGAGCGAGGGCAACAGCATCACTTGTTTGTCGCGCAAGCCTTTGTTCATGCGTACCACGCGCTTCGCTGTCCAGATGCTGATGAAGGCGGAGGCGACGATGTCGGATGCAAAGTGTTTGTCGTGGTAGGGGCGGGCCAATGCTGCCAGCGAGGCGACGCCATAGAAAGAGGCTTGTTGCCAGGTCTCGTTGTAGTGTTCGGCCAGCACTGCTGCGACGGCGAATGCTTGCGCGCTATGGCCGGATGGGAAGGAGCTGTTCGGGTCGGTGAGCGGATGACTGTCGAATACGCCCTTGTTCGCCATGGGGCGTGCACGACCGACAGCGGTCTTGATGCCGGTCACGATGATGCCGCTGGCGATGATGCTGGTGATCACACTGTCCTGCGCGGCAGCCAGCATCTTGTCATCGCCAGCCAGCCCGCCGACGTATAAACCTGCCATGGTGAGTGCAGCGTATTCGCGTCCAAACTTTTCTACTTCAAGCCAGAAGCGGCTGCCCTGATCCTGCTTGCGCATGGTGTCTCGCAGGGGCCGGTCGATGATGAGTGCGGTACCGATCACGGTCGCGGTCGCGATGCCGATATCCTGCCAGTCCTGCCTATCCCAATGTGCGGGCGCGCTGAATATGTCTTGAGCATCCTGCTTCAGCAGGTCGCAGAAATCAGACTCGGCTGCAGCAGAAAACGATGATATGAACAGCAGGCAGGCGAACAGGGCGCGCAAGCGAGGAATCATGCGCTTCAGCGTTTATGGCTGTTCTGTTCCAACCCCAGGCGATAGGCGCGCAACAGGGCCTGCTTGAGGCGGGGATGACTTTCCAGATCATCTATGCCCATCTCGCGCACGGCGATGGCCTGCAAGGGGGCGAGCAAGGACAGGGTGTCGTTCTCGGCGGCGTAGGCCTCAAAGTCGAATTCGCCGTCATGCAGGTAATCGGCCGCGCGGCCTTGCGGGTTGGAATAATGGATGTCGGCGACTTGCATCACTTCGAACAGGTAGGAGTAGGTATCTATGCCATGTTCCACAGCCAGTACGTGGTGCATGGACTCGAACGACATGTGTCGTTCGAGTTGCCAGTCCAGATCGAGCGTGGAGTGCAGCTCGTAATCCTCGCCCTTGAACGAGAATTCGATAAACGCGTCGATACTGTTCGTCATGCGGATCAGTCGCGGAAGTTCTGGTATTGCAGCGGGAATTCGGTGATGGATTTCTTGATGAAGGCGATGGCTTCCTGCAGGTCGTCGCGCTTCTTGCCGGTGACGCGCACCGTGTCGCCCTGGATGCTGCCTTGCACCTTGAGTTTGCTTTCCTTGATCAGCTTGACGATCTTCTTTGCCAGTTCGGTCTCGACGCCCACCTTGATGGTGCAGTTGCGCTTCACCTTGTTGCCGCTGATCTTCTCGACCTTGTCGCTGATGTCCAGGCTGCGGATGTCCACGCCGCGCTTGGCCAGTTTCCCGTTCAGGATGTCCTGCACCTGATCCAGCTGGAATTCGTTGTCGGCGAACACGGTCAGCACCATCTCGGCCTGCTCCACGCGCGCATCGGAGCCCTTGAAGTCGAAGCGTGTGCCGACTTCCTTGTTGGTTTGCTCGATCGCGTTCTTGACTTCGGTTTTTTCTACTTCGGAAACGATGTCGAAGGTTGGCATGGTTCTCTCCTGAGATAAGTCATTCGCAGCGCCAGAAAGCGCGCTGCGGAAGGATGCGATTTACTCGAAATGGCAGATGTAATGGTAGGCGTCGCCAGTCACTTCGATATCGAAGCTGGAGTTGCCGGGGATGGAGAAGGATTCGCCGGCATGGCACTCCTTCCAGTCCTCACCTTTCAGCTTGTAGCGGCAGGCGCCTGCCACGGTCTGCATCACTTCCGGCGCGCCGGTGTTGAACGTCAGTGTGGAAGGCAGGATCACGCCCACTGATTTTTTTGTGCCGTCCGGATATTGCACGGAGTGCGAGATGCACTTGCCGTCGAAATACACGTTGGCTTTGGTGATTACGGAGATGTTCTCGATCTTGTCCGACATTTCAGTTCCTTGTTATTTTGGTTCGATTGCTTTACTGCCCTTTTCATAGGACACATACAGATAGATGGGGATGTTCAGGTCGCCCAGCTGATTCTCGATCAGCGGCTTCACATCGTTCCAGTCCAGACCGCCCACGCCGCATGCGAGACGCGGCAGTGCCATGCTGGTCAGCTTCTCTTTCTGGGCGAAGCCGCGCAGCGCGTGCAAAGCATGGTTGACGTGGGAGAGGGAGGCATGGCCGGGTTTGCTGCCATGCGCATAAGCGCCGTCCTGAGTGAACAGGTTGATGATGTAGCGACCATCGGCGCTCATCCAGCTCCACTTTTCGCCTGACTTGGGGTGTTGCGTCTGGCAGTAGTGGCGGAAATCCTTGTACAGGGCAGGCATGCGTTCGCGTAGCTGCAAGGCCAGCCCCTGATGGAAGTCGTCGTTGGGCGCGACGCCGTGCACGATGGCCTTGGCTTCGCTCAGCAAGATGTCTCCAGTCAGTTCGTACAGCATGATCCCCTCCCGCTGTTGTTTACTTCCTCTTCTGCAAGTTTGCAGCGATGCGCATGCGCAACGCGTTCAGCTTGATGAAGCCGGCTGCGTCCTTTTGATCGTATGCGCCCTTGTCATCTTCGAAGGTGGCGATGGTCGGATCGAACAACGAGTCGGTCTTGGAATCGCGGCCGACAACGATCACATTGCCCTTGTACAGCTTCACGCGTACCCAGCCGTTGACGGTCTGCTGGGTGTGGTCGATCAGGGTCTGCAGCGCCTTGCGTTCCGGGCTCCACCAGTAGCCGTTATAGATCATGCTGGCATAACGTGGCATCAGGTCGTCCTTCAGGTGCGCGACTTCGCGGTCCAATGTGATCGACTCGATGGCGCGGTGTGCCTTCAGCATGATGGTGCCGCCGGGCGTTTCATAGCAGCCGCGCGACTTCATGCCGACGTAACGGTTCTCCACCAGGTCGAGACGGCCGACACCGTGCTTGCCGCCCAGTTCGTTCAGCTTGGTCAGGATGGCGGCCGGTGTCATCTTCGTGCCGTTCAGCGCCACGATGTCGCCACGCTCGAATTCGATGTCCAGATACTCTGCTGCATCCGGTGCCTTCTCAGGCGATACGGTCCAGCGCCACATGCTGTCTTCCGCTTCGGCAGACGGGTCCTCCAGATGGCGGCCTTCATAGCTGATGTGCAGCAGGTTGGCGTCCATGGAGTAGGGCGAACCACCCTGTTTGTGTTTCATGTCGACCGGGATGCCGTTCTTTTCTGCGTAGGCCATCAGTTTTTCGCGGCTCAGCAGATCCCACTCGCGCCACGGCGCGATGATCTTGATGTTCGGGTTCAGTGCATACGCGCCCAGTTCGAAACGCACCTGGTCGTTGCCTTTGCCGGTCGCGCCGTGCGAGATGGCTTGCGCGCCGGTCATCTCGGCGATCTCGATCAGGCGTTTGGCGATCAATGGGCGTGCGATGGAAGTACCCAGCAGATACTCGCCTTCATATACGGTGTTGGCGCGGAACATCGGGAATACGAAATCGCGCACGAACTCTTCGCGCAGGTCGTCGATGAAGATGCTTTCCTGCGGGATGCCGAACTTCAGTGCCTTCTGGCGAGCCGGCTCCAGCTCTTCGCCCTGGCCGAGGTCGGCGGTGAAGGTGACCACTTCGCACTGGTAGGTGTCCTGCAGCCATTTAAGGATGACCGAGGTGTCGAGTCCGCCGGAATAGGCCAGTACTGCTTTCTTGATGTCGCTCATGATGTTCCTGTCAAGGTTGGTTATTTCGTTTGTGTATCTTTGCGTTTGCTTTGCAACTTGTCGTCGAATCGCGCCCTGTCGATCACGAAGCGTTCGTGGGTGCCGCGCGCGATCAGGTCCACGCCATCATGCGCCGATACGGCGAAGGTGAGCCGTCGGCCTTCCATCGCAGTCAATTCGACGGTGGCCGTCACTTCCAGTCCGGGTGGTGTCGCGGCCTCGTGGCTGACGTTGATGTGGGTGCCCAGCGATTGCTCTGTCGGCCAGTCCAGGTGTGGCATCAGGCACATGATGCAGGCCCATTCGAGGAAACCGACCATGAAGCCGGTTGCGAACACTTCGGGCATGGCCTGGAACTCGGGAGATTCTGGGTAAAGCGCCGGCACCGTCTTCGTCGGCGGAATGACGAAGCGGTGTTCGTAACGGATGCCGGGCTTCAGGGTGTCTTTCACAGCGCCGCCTTATTGGTCGAGTTTCCCCAGTAACAGGTATTCCATCAGTGCCTTCTGCACGTGCAAGCGATTCTCCGCTTCATCCCAGACCACGGATTGCGGGCTGTCCATCACGCCAGCAGAAACTTCCTCGCCGCGGTGGGCGGGCAGGCAGTGCATGAACAATGCATCGGGTTTGGCGACGCGCATCATGTCCTCGTCCACCTGCCAGTCGGCGAAGGCCTTCATGCGCGCTTCGTTCTCGGCTTCGTAGCCCATCGAAGTCCACACGTCGGTGGTCATCAGGTCGGCATCGCGCGCCGCATCCATCGGGTCGGCGAAAGCTTCGTAGTGGTCAGTGCCATACAGGCCTGCGCGCTCGGGTTCGACTTCATAGCCCGGCGGGGTGGAGACATGCACGTTGAAATCCAGCACCTCTGCCGCTTGCAGCCAGGTATTGCACATGTTGTTGGAATCGCCGATCCACGCCACGGTCTTGCCCTGGATCGAGCCGCGATGCTCGATGTAGGTGTAGATGTCCGCCAGGATCTGGCAGGGGTGGTATTCGTTGGTCAGGCCGTTGATCACCGGCACGCGCGAGTTGCGCGCGAAGCGTTCGATGATTTCTTGCTCGAAAGTGCGGATCATCACGATGTCGCTCATGCGTGAGATCACCTGACCTGCGTCTTCCACCGGCTCACCGCGGCCCAGTTGGGAGTCGCGTGTGTTCAGGTAGATGGCGGAACCGCCGAGCTGATGCATGCCCGCTTCGAAGGAGAGGCGGGTGCGGGTGCTGGCCTTTTCGAAGATCATCACCAGCGTGCGGTCTTCCAGCGGCCAGTATTTTTTGTAGCTCTTGAAGCGTTCCTTGATGATGCGGGTGCGCTCGAACAGGTATTCGAACTCGTCACGGGTGAAGTCCTTGAACTGCAGGAAGTGTTTGAGCTCGCTCATGATCACTCCTGCGCCAGGAAGGCTTCGACCAGCGGACACAGCATGTCCACCAGTTGCTGTGCTTCAGCCTGTGTATAGACCAGCGGCGGCACGAGACGGATCACGCTGTCGGCGGTGACGTTGATCAGCAGGCCGCTTTCCAGCGCCTTGCTCACCAGTTCGCCGCAGGGCTTGTCCAGCTCGATGCCGATCATCATGCCCTGACCGCGCACGGTGACCACACCTTGCAGGCTGCCCAGACGTTCCTGGAATTGTTGCTTCAGCCACGCGCCCAGCGTAGCGGCATGGTCCAGCAGCTTCTGCTTTTCCATGATGCTCAAGGTAGTCAGCGCAGCGGTGCACGCCAGCGGGTTGCCACCGAAAGTGGAGCCGTGGTTGCCCGGCTTGAAAGTGCCCGTGGCCTTGCCTGCGGTCAGGCAGGCGCCGACCGGCACGCCGGAACCCAGCCCCTTGGCCAGCGTCATCACGTCCGGTTTGATGTCGGTGTGCTGGTGGGCGAACCACTTGCCGGTGCGGCCGATGCCGCTTTGTACTTCGTCCAGCATCAACAGCCAGCCGTTGGCGTCGCAGATCTTGCGCAGGCCTTGCAGGTAACTGGCGTCCGGCGTGCGTACGCCACCTTCGCCTTGTACCGGCTCGACCAGGATGGCGACCACGTCGGGATTATTGGCTGCGACTTGTTCGACTGCAGTGATGTCGTCGTAAGGTACGCGCACGAAACCTTTTACCAGCGGCTCGAATCCAGCCTGCACCTTGCGGTTGCCCGTGGCGGAGAGCGTAGCCAGCGTCCGGCCATGGAAGGATTTCTCCATCACGATGATCTGCGGGATGTCGATGCCCTTGCTGTGGCCATACATGCGCGCCAGCTTGATGGCGGCTTCATTGGCCTCGCAGCCGGAATTACACAGGAATGCCTCGTCCATGCCGGACAGTGCGCACAGCTTGTCGGCTATCTGTTCCTGCTCGGTGATCTGGTAGATGTTGGAAACGTGGATGAGTTTGCCGACCTGCGCGCTCAGCGCGGCGGTGAACTCGGGGTGGGCATGTCCCAGTGTGTTGACGGCGACGCCAGCCAGCGCATCCAGATAACGTTTGCCGTTGCTGTCGAATAGCCAAACGCCTTCACCGTGGGTGAAAGCGACGGGTTGCCTTGCATAAGTGTTCATCAAATGTGACATGACAAGTTTCCGGTCTTGTTGCTTCTCTGATGCTGGAACTATAAACAAAAAAGGCCGACAGCGCTGTCGGCCTTGATTGGTCGCAGAGCGTATCTGCTATAGATCAGGCCATTGCCTTGATGGCAGCGGACAGGCGGCTCTTATGACGTGCTGCCTTGTTCTTGTGAATGATCTTCTTGTCTGCGATGGAGTCAACCACGCTAGTAGACGCTTGGTACTGCGCTTGAGCAGCAGCCTTGTCGCCAGCAGCGATAGCTTTGATCACTTTCTTGATCGCAGTGCGCATCTCGGAGCGCAGTGTAGAGTTGTGCGCGTGCTGTTTCTCAGCTTGGCGTGCGCGCTTGCGTGCTTGTGCAGTGTTGGCCATGTAATGACTCCTAGGGATTCGGCTTGCGTAAAAAGGCGCGCATTATATGTATGCCTCCAGCCTTTTGCAAGATATTGTTTCGCCGCCCTGGAAGCCCGCAGGCAGTGGGGGCGTCTGGGGGCGATGCTACAATGCGCGCCGTCCTGTTCACAAGGAAGTGGCCCAAATTGCTGGAAAACATCAAACGCTCGCCTGATCTGGCCGAATTCGTGATCCAAGGGGTTGATAAGAATGGCGTCGTGTTCCGTCCGTCCAACTGGAATGAACGACTGAGCGACATGCTTTCGACCACGGGCAAGGATGGTCGCATCGTCTATTCCTCTTATGTACATCCGGCCACGATACAGGGGGTGCCCTCTGTAGTCGTACGTTTCTCCCTGGAAACTGCAGACCCTCAAGGTTTTGAGCAAGTACGCCAGTTCGTGGTCAGCAATCAGTTGCAGGTCAGGGCAGGGCGCAGCCGTGCCGACGCAGGCGCAACTGGCCTGTACCCGACGCTCAGCATGGAACGCCGCGATCCCAATAAGAATGGCTGGTAAGGCATGAACCTGCTCAAGGCACTCGCCGCGATCAGCAGCCTGACGCTGGTGTCGCGCATCCTCGCCTTCGTGCGCGATGTGCTGATCGCACGGGTGTTCGGCGCCGGAGCCGCGACCGATGCTTTCTTCGTCGCGTTCAAACTCCCCAACCTGCTACGCCGTATGTTCGCGGAAGGTGCGTTTTCGCAAGCCTTCGTGCCCATCTTCGGTGAATACAAAAGCCAGCGCGGTGAAGCCGAGACCAAGCTGCTGGTCGACCATGTCACCACCATGCTGGCGCTCATCCTGTTCGGGGTGACGCTGCTCGGCATCATCGCTGCGCCCATCCTCATATATATAAGTGCGCCCGGTTTCGCCAGCGAGCCGCAGAAGTTCGACCTCACGGTGCAGATGCTGCGCATCACTTCGCCCTACATCTTCTTCATCTCGCTGGTTGCCGTGGCCGCAGGCATCCTCAACACCTACAACAAATTCTGGGTGCCCGCCTTCGCACCCATCCTGCTCAACGTCTGCTTCATCGGCGGGGCATTGTGGTTCGCACCGTATTTCGACCCGCCGGTGCTGGTGCTGGCTTGGGCGGTGTTCGTGGCAGGCGTGGTGCAACTCGCATTCCAGATACCTTTCCTGAAAAAGATCGGCATGCTGCCGCGTTTCCGCCTCAACCTGCAGGACGCAGGCATGTGGCGCGTCATCAAGCAGATGGGGCCTGCCGTGTTCGGCGTCTCCATCGCGCAGATCAGCCTCATCCTCAACACCATCTTCGCGTCCTTCCTGGTGGCGGGCAGCGTGTCCTGGCTGTACTACGCCGACCGCCTGATGGAATTTCCCACCGGCCTGCTGGGCGTGGCGCTGGGCACCATCCTGTTGCCCTCGCTCTCCAAGCTGCATGCAAACGGTGACACTGCCGAATATTCGAAGTTGCTGGATTGGGGCTTGCGCCTGACCTTCATGCTCGCGCTGCCCGCCGCACTAGCACTGGGCATGATCGCCACGCCGCTGCTCGCGACCTTCTTCCAGCATGGCGAGTTCAGCGCGCACGACGTCATCATGTCGCGCAATGCGCTGGTCGGATACAGCGTCGGCCTGATCGGCCTCATCCTGGTGAAGATCCTCGCGCCCGGCTTCTACGCCAAGCAAGACATCAAGACCCCGGTCAAGATCGGCATCGTCACCTTGCTGGCGACGCAGGCGATGAACGCATTGTTCGTATTCGTGTTCGACCTCGCGCATGCTGGTCTCGCGCTCTCCATCGGCCTCGCCGCCTGCCTCAACTCCGCCATCCTGTTCTATTTCCTGCGCAAGCGCGCCATCTATCAATCCGAACCCGGCTGGCTGAAATTCTTCATCAAGATCGCACTCGCGCTGCTCGTGCTGGGCGCGGTGCTGTGGTTCGGCATGGGTAGCGAAGCGGACTGGCTGCAAACGCAAGGCTGGGCGCGCATCCTGCATCTGGCTGCATTGGTCGCAGGCGGGGCGGGCGCATACCTCGGCGTATTGTTCGCCATGGGCTTCCGCATGCGCGACTTCTACAAACGCGGAGCAAACTGAGAGGAAACAAGAATGAGTGACTATTCCTACAACGTCGAAGAAGACAGCTTCGAAGAACTGGTCGTGGCACGCTCGAACGAACTGCCCGTGCTGATGGACATCAGCGCCGAATGGTGCGGGCCATGTAAAGTGCTGGGGCCGCTACTGCACAAGATGGTGTTCGAGTACAACGGCAAGTTCTACCTCGGTATCGTCGATGCCGACGAGAACATGCGTATCGCAGGCAAACATAAAGTGCGCGGTTTCCCGACCGTGGTGGCCTACAGCCATGGTGTGGAGATCGACCGCTTCCATGGCGCGCAAACGGAAGGGTTCTTGCGCAAGTTCATTGATGGGGTGATTGAGCGGCACGCTGCGACTGCAGAGTGAGGTTCTTTACTCTTCTACTTTTAGGTCCTTTGGCAATACCCACCAATTCCCTTTGCGTTTGGGAACCATTCGCTTGATGGCAAGCTGATCCATCTCTAGGTCATCGGGTATGGGTTCTTCACTAGTAGGCGCATCCGTAAACTGTTTTAGCTTCTCAACCAGAACCTTTTCGCTTTTCGCAGGTGGAGTTACGCGAGCACCGTGAGAGCGCCTCCAACTTGGTAGATGCTTGGAAAATAGTTTGATGATTAGATCATCGGGCGTACCAATCGGTGTGGCAGCAAACTTCATAACTCCAAGTTCGCGCTCAGTCTCCGGAAGCTTTGAGTATTCAGCGTTTAGACGTTGGAGCTCAGTCTTCAGATCAGGTCCCCAAATGAAGCTCTGATCTTTTCTAAGAAATACTCCAGAACATCGTTGATGAAGCTTGTCTCCGGAGGCGAAGGCCATACAGAATGGAAGATAGAATAGATATGCAATATCTACTCGATTCGAGGCTCGCTCGGCAGAGATTAGGTTGGCTGCGAGCGCAATTTGAAAGAAAATCTCTACTGTGAGGACATGTGCTGCAAATGGTGCATACTCGGCAAGTGGCTTGTATAGATGGTTCGACCAACTCTCCAAAATTGGATGACGCAGTTGCTGAGGGATATCAAGAAACGCAAAAAGCAACCCCATCTGTTCAAACTGTTGATGCTTAGTGTGAACCAATGCCTCTGCAATTGAATGCGCCTGTTCAATCGTCTTGCATTCTTTGGGGGTAACGCCACATTTCTGCATCCGTTCAGCAACTGTTTTAAGGTCAAGAGTTGTCAGCATAGCTCGCCATTGGTTGGCAAATCGTCGCTCAATTTCAAGAAACTCAGCCTGCTGCCACCTCGTAAACGCTTGTGCCTCGGGGGACTCATCAAACACTACACCTAGCTTCCCATCAGGCGATCTAACTGGGCGGCCGCCCGCCATCGGAATCTGACCCGTCATTGGTACAGGGTGGCCCATCAAATTGGCAATACATAAATCGCGGTGATGGATGCAAGGAGCTCCTGAAAGTGTGGGCGTCTTATCCGCAATTATCCTGACCTCATCCACTGCTTTACGGCCAGATGAACCAGTAGATTTTGCTAAGTCGGCAAGCGTCTCAACATAGAAAAGTGGGCAAATGTTTGGGTAGAAGAAATGGTCAAACCAGACCGACTCATCGACCGAAAGGGATTGGAGAAATGACTTATCAAATAGAACGATGGGGCCCATGTGTACTCATCCCGTATTGGTCCGCTACATAATGGCAAATACAAAGTGCGGCAGCAATCTAACCTCGTGAGTTTTACGAGGTTGGGTTGGGCCCAAGTATTTATTAGCAATAGTGATGGCCGCTGCAGCAGATGTACCAACCAAGCCGTTCAAATTTAAAATGACTACTATTGGACGAAGCAATCCGCCAGTAAGTATCTGCCTGACGGGCTCTTTGGCAAAACAGGTCATACCGACTCTTGTCACTTTGACAGATGCAACGCCTCCGCAATCACCTCTCGCGTCAGTTGCGGCGCGAACAGTTCGATGAAGTGATAACCGAAGCCGCGCAGGTATTGGTTCTGGCGGATGGCGACGCGCGTGGTGCTGGGCTGGAACAGGTGGCCGGCATCGATCATGCGCAGGTGGCGGTCGCGGTCGGGGATGAAGGCCATCTGCGCCACGATGCCTACGCCTAATCCAAGTTCGACATAGGTCTTGATCACGTCGGCGTCGATGGCGGTGAGGGCGATGTTGGGTTCGAGTCCGGCTTCGCTGAATGCCTGGTTGATCTTGTTGCGGCCGGTGAAGGCGAAGTCGTAGGTGATGATGGGATATTGCGCCAGCTTCTTCAGCGTGAGCTTCTTCTCATCCAGCAAAGGATGCTTGGGTGGCACCACCACGCAGTGGTGCCATTCGTAGCAGGGCAGGGTGACCAGGTCGTCGTAGAGCGCAAGGCTCTCGGTGGCGATGCCGATGTCCACTTCGCCGCTCAACACCTGTTCGGCGATCTGTGTGGGGCTGCCCTGGTGCAGGCCGAGTTTGACGCCGGGATAGGCCTGGGTGAATGCCTTGACCACGGGCGGCAGCGCATAGCGCGCCTGAGTGTGGGTGGTGGCGATGGTGAGTGCGCCGCTGTCTTGTTGTTTGAATTCCTGCCCGACCTGTTTCAGGTTGTTCGTTTCCAGCAGCACGCGCTGCGCGATCGCCAGCACTTCCTTGCCGGGCTCGGTGAGGGTGACGATGCGCTTGCCGTTGCGCACGAAGATGTCCACGCCTAGTTCTTCTTCCAGCAGCTTGATCTGTTTGCTCACGCCGGGTTGTGAGGTGTACAGCGCGTTGGCGGCTTCCGAGATGTTCAGCTCGCAACGTACGATCTCATTCAGGTAGCGCAGTTGTTGCAGGTTCATGGTGGTTCCTCGTTTATTTGTAGGGTGCGCTTGCGCACCGGAGCGGAATGGTGCGCAAGCGCACCCTACGTCTTGGCGGCTTTATATCTCTAATAGTTATAAGTTGTAAACATAAAAGTATTTAGAGATATAAAGCGACAACCCTAGAATGCGCCCCATCGATAACCTTCTGGGCGCATGTCATGGACTACATCTACACCGTTTCCGGCTTTCTGGTCGGGCTGATCGTCGGGGTGACCGGCGTCGGCGGCGGTTCCTTGATGACACCGCTGCTGGTGCTGTTCTTCGGCATCTCGCCCGCCAAGGCCGTGGGTACCGATCTGCTGTATGCAGCCATCACCAAGTCGCTGGGCGGCTGGGTGCACAGCCGCAACGGCACGGTGGATTGGAAGATCGCCGGTCTGCTGAGTCTGGGCAGCTTGCCTGCTGCGCTGTTCACCATCGCCTTGTTCAAATACCTCGGTCTGGATGAGACGACGCTCAAGGGTTTGATCACTAGTGTGCTGAGCATCGCCTTGTTGCTGACTGCCGTTGCGCTGCTGTTCAAGGATCGCATCCTGAAGCTGGCGCAGCGCGACGAAGGTGCAGTGTCCGTGTTGCATCACCGTCATCTGAAGGCAGCCACCATCGCCACCGGCGTTGTCGTCGGTGTGCTGGTGACCATCTCTTCCATCGGTGCCGGGGTGTTGGGCACGGTGGCGTTGCTGTTCCTGTATCCGCGCATGGCGACCGCCAAGGTGGTGGGCACCGACATCGCGCATGCGGTGCCGCTGACCGCCGTGGCCGGTATCGGGCACATGGCGCTGGGTACGGTGGATCTGGTGTTGCTGGGTTCGCTGCTGCTGGGTTCCTTGCCAGGCATCTACATCGGCAGCCACCTCTCCACCCGCGTACCGGAAAAAGTATTGCGCCCGATCCTGGCAACGATGTTGCTGATCATCGGCACCCGACTGGTTTTGAATTGATTTGAGTGAAGGAAAAGAAATGAGCAAGAACGCCCCCAACAAACCCAAGCAAGTGAGCTGGTTCAACGCCTGCGGCGGACGCGTCGGTGTGGTGGTCGGTCAGAGCGGCGACCATGCCTACATCGGTCAGGCCTTGCGCCATGACGAGGACGACGACGTTGCGCACATCCTCGCCTTCGGCGCGAAGTTCCCGTTGGAAGCGGCGCTGAAGTTGCCGGTGTCCAAACATTATTCAGACGAGGCCCAGTGATGTATCGCTACGATGATTTCGATCACCTGCTGACCGCCGAGCGCGTTGCGCAATACAGCGATCAGGTGCATCGCCGCCTGAACGGTGAACTGAAGGAAGACGACTTCCGCGTGCTGCGTTTGCAGAACGGCATCTACATGCAGGTGCACGGTTACATGATGCGCATCGCCATCCCGTATGGTCTGGCAAGCAGCGCACAAGTGCATCAGCTGGCGCACATCGCGCGTACTTACGACCGCGGTTACGGCCATCTGAGTACGCGCCAGAACATCCAGTTCAACTGGCTCAAGCTGGAAGACACGCCGAAGATCCTGGCCGAGCTGGCCGAGGTCGAGATGCATGCCAACCAGACTTCGGGCAGCTGCATCCGCAGCATCACCTCGGATGAACTGGCTGGCGTCGCGCGCGACGAGATCGCCGACCCGCGTCCGTATGCCGAGATATTGCGTCAGTGGAGTACCTTCCATCCGGAGTTCGCTTTCCTGCCGCGCAAGTTCAAGGTGTCGGTGAGCGGTGCGACCGAGGACCGTGCGGCGACCGAGATCAACGATGTTGGCGTGCAAGTGGTGAAGAACGTGCAGGGTGAACTGGGCTTCCGCATCCTGGTCGGCGGCGGTCTGGGCCGTACCCCCATCATCGGTCAGGAGCTGAATGCCTTCCTGCCCTGGCAGCACCTGCTGACTTACATGGAAGCCATCGTGCGCATCTATAACGAGTTCGGCCGCCGCGACAATCTGTACAAGGCGCGCATCAAGATATTGGTGCAGGCCATCGGCATCGGCGAGTTCCGCCGTCAGGTGGAAACGGAATGGCAGTTGCACAAGGACGGCCCGTCGACATTGACCGAAG
>JAQUAD010000085.1 GCA_028687425.1 Sideroxydans sp. | reverse complement strand
GTTTCTTCTCCGCGCTAGAGCCCATCCCGCTGGTGGCGATGGTCGTGCATGCGGTGTTCGACGCAGGCGCGCGCCATGCGAAGAATTCCAACCACCCGACCATGGCCTGGCTGATCGCGCACGCCTTTGGCAACTTCTTCGGAGCCGGCGTGTGGGGCTTCATGCACACCCTACCGCAGATCAACCTTTACACTCATGGCACGCAGTGGTCGGCCTCGCACGGCCACCTGGCGTTCTTTGGCGCTTACGCAACCATCGTCATCGCCATGTTCTACCTCGCGGTGCAGCACTGGCGCGGCAACGTGTGGATGGCGGGCGAACTGCCCGGCAACGGCTGGAAATGGAAGTGGTCGCTGGCGCTGCTCAACCTCGGCATGGTGGGCATGACCGTCTCCATGCTGGTCGCCGGCTATGTGCAGTCGCAGATCGAGCGCGCCATCGAAGGCTCCAGCTGGATAGGCTACTTCGCCGCGCAGTCGCACCACTGGTTCATGCAGGGCATGTGGTGGCGCGAGCTGTTCGGCGTGATGTTCGCCACCGGCTTCGTACTGCTGGTGTGGGACCTGCTGACCATAGGTCGCGGCGAGACGCGTCAGCTGGTTGAAGCGTCCGAAGCTGCATAGTGCCGGGCACTGATGCCGTCCGCCCGCACCCGCGGGCGGATATTTTTTTCTTCTGTACAGGATCAAACGCATGTTCAAATCTTTCATCGCCGCTCCCCACCGTGTCATGTTCTTCGGCGGGGCCGTGCAAACCGTGCTCGTCATGCTGTGGTGGCTGTTCGAACTGTCCACGCGTTACCTGTTCCCCGCGCAGACGATGGTCTGGCCGCTGTTCCCCACCGCGATCCATATCTGGCTGATGCTGTTCGGCATGCTGCCGTTCTTCTTCTTCGGTTTTTTGATGACCACTTTCCCGCGCTGGATGGCAGGCCACGAGATCCCCGTGCAGCGTTATGTGCCGGCCTTCGCCTTCATGTTCTCCGGTGTCATGCTGTTCTACATCGGCCTGTTCCTCGGCGCCGGGATGCTGGTGGTGGCCAGTGGCGCGATGCTGACCGGCTGGGCCGGCGGCCTGTATGCGCTGTGGCGTGTGCTGCGCGATACGCGGCCCGGCGACAAGCGCCACACCGCGGTGCTGTTCGCCGCGTTCTGCATCGGCTGGCTGGCGCTGGCGGCTTTCCTGTTGTGGCAGTTGAGCGATGCACATGTATGGCTGCAGTTCGCGCTGCGCGCCGCGCTGTGGGGATTCGTGCTGCCGGTGTTCGCCACCGTGGCGCATCGCATGATCCCGTTCTTCACGAGCAGTGCATTGCAGCAGCAGGATGTGCCGCGCCCGTTCTGGCCGTGGTGGACCATGCTGGCGATGAGTCTCGCGCACGGCGTGCTGGAGTTCTTCAACCAGTCCGCCTGGCTGTGGCTGGTCGACCTGCCGCTGGCCTTCGCCGCGCTCACGCTGACCCGCTTATGGGGTTTCCGTCGCAGCTTCAGGAATCCGCTGCTGGCTGTGCTGCATGTCGGTTTTGGCTGGGTCGGCATCGCCATGCTGCTGTACTCGGTGCAAAGCCTGTGGCTGCTCACGCACCACGGCACGGTTTTCATCCTCGGGCTGGCACCGCTGCATGCGCTGACCATCGGTTGTTACGCCACGCTGATGATAGGCATGGGCACGCGCGTCACGCTGGGGCATTCCGGCCTGCCGTTCGCCATCGATACGCCGGTGCAGCTGATGTTCGCCGGCATCCAGCTCACCGCGCTGCTGCGCATGGCGGCCGACCTGCTGCCCTCGCAAGCCGGCTGGCTCTATCTGGTCGCCACCCTGTTGTGGCTGGCCTGCTTCACGCCCTGGGTGTGGCGCTACCTGCCGGCCTACTGGCGGCCGCGCGCGGACGGGCAGCCGGGATGAAACGGCATGCTGCACTGCAAGCCTTGTCGCGCGAACACCACCATGCGCTGACCTTGGCCAAAGCCTGCGAACGTGCGGCGGCAGGGCAGGATGTCAGCGCCATCCGTGCCGCGTGCCAGCGCGTGCTGCAGGCCATGGCGAGCGAACTTGCGCCGCACTTCATGCGGGAAGAGCGCGACTTGCTGCCCCTGCTGGCCTATCCGGAAGCGCAAATGCTGCTCCAGCGCACCTTTGCCGACCACCGCAGACTGCATGAATTGTTGCCTGCGTTACAGCAGGGGCAGGCGGACGCGCTGGCGGAATTCGGGGCGCGTCTGGCGCAGCATGTGCGCTTCGAGGAGCGGGAGCTGTTTCCGGCCCTGGAGCAGAGACTGGACTAAGCCGGGAGGGGAGCGGTCAGGGCGCGTATAATGCCCCCTACTTTTCGACCACGACCAAAGAGACACTTACATTGAACACCGTCAGTTTTGCCGACCTGAAGCTCGCGCCGCAAATCCTCAAAGCACTGGATGAAGCCGGATACAGCACACCCACGCCCATCCAGGCGCAGGCTATTCCGGTCGTATTGAGCGGCGAAGACCTGATGGCGGGTGCGCAAACCGGTACCGGCAAGACCGCCGCGTTCTCGTTGCCACTGTTGCAGCAGTTGCTGCCGCATGCCAGCGCCAGCACCTCGCCGGCCAAGCATCCGGTGCGCGCATTGATCCTGGTGCCGACGCGCGAACTGGCGGTGCAAGTGGAAGAGAGTGTGAAGATGTATGCGAAGTACACCAACCTGCGTTCGCTGGTGGTGTACGGCGGCGTGGATATCAAGACGCAGACGCCGCACCTGAAGAACGGCGTGGAGATCCTGGTGGCGACGCCGGGCCGTCTGCTGGATCACATCGAACAGAAGACCGTGCTGTTGAACCAGGTGCAGATGCTGGTGCTGGACGAGGCCGACCGCATGCTGGACATGGGCTTCATGCCCGCGCTGAAGCGCATCCTCGCGCTGTTGCCGCGCCGCCGTCAGAGCCTGATGTTCTCCGCCACCTTCTCCAACGAGATCAAGAAGCTCTCCGAAGATTTCCTCATCTATCCGTCGCTGATCGAAGTGGCACGCAGCAATGCGACCTCGGACAACATCAAGCAGAAGGTGTATCTGGTCGCCAGCGAAGACAAGCACGCGCTGCTGGCGAAATTGTTGAAGGGCGACGATGCCAAGCAGGTGATCGTGTTCACCAAGACCAAGCTCACCGCCAGCCGTCTGACGCGTCAGTTGCAGCGCGAAGGTATCGCCGCCGACGCCATCCACGGCGACCGCAGCCAGCTGGAACGCCAGCAGACGTTGGAAGCGTTCAAGCAGGGCAGCGTGAGCGTGCTGATCGCCACCGACGTGGCCGCGCGCGGACTGGACATCGACCACCTGCCGATGGTGATCAATTACGAGATCCCGCATGCGGCGGAAGATTATGTGCACCGCATTGGCCGCACCGGTCGCGCGGGTGCCAAGGGCACGGCGCTGTCGCTGGTGTCGCCCGAGGAAGAGAGATATCTGGTCGAGATCGAGAAGCTGATCAAGACCACCATCGAGAAAGAACAGGCCAGCGTGCAACACGCGCCGCGCGGTGAGCAACGTGCGCCGCGCGAATCGCGCGAGCAGCGTCAGCCGTACCACAAGCCGTCGCCGAGCAAGCCCGCGCACGATCCCTGGTTCGACCAACCGTATGTGCCGAAGGTGACCGAGCCCGTGCCTTCCACCAGCAAGCCGGATATCAATAGCGTAAAACCCAAGGCGCAGATACCGGCCTTGTTCAGGCGCCCCGGCTAAGGTCGATCACCGCGCGGCACTTATCCAGCCATGACTGTCGCGCAGACCATCGTTCCCATCTTCCTGCTGATCCTGCTCGGCGCTGCCATGCGTCGCTGGTTCGGCTTGCGCGACGAATTCTGGCCGCAGCTCGATCGCCTGATCTACTACGTGTTCTTTCCCGCGCTGCTGTTCCACACCCTGTCGCATTTCACCATCGATCTGGGCGCCGCGGCACCGATGATGGGCGCGGCGATCCTGTACATGGGCGCGGGCATCCTGCTCGGGCTGCTGGCGAAGCCCTTGTTCCATGCACCGCCCAAGGTCTATGCCGCCACCTTCCAGGCCACCTTCCGCTTCAACAGCTATGTCGGCCTTTCCATCGCGGGCAGTCTGCACGGGCCCACCGGCCTCGCCGCCATCGGCCTGCTGATGGGTTTCATGGTGCCCATCGCCAATGTCGCCAGCGTGCTGATGCTGGCCCGCCACAGCGAGACCCACTGGCTGCGCGAGATATTGCTCAATCCCCTGATCATGGCGACGGCAGGCGGCATCGCCTTCAGCCTGAGCGGCTTGCATCTGCCCGTCATGTTGAACACGACGCTCGGCCTGTTGTCGCAGGCCTCGTTGCCGATGGGCTTGATCGCGGTCGGCTCGGCGCTGCGTCTGAAAGGCTTGCATCAGCAGCGCGGTACCTTGTGGTACGGCGTGCTGGTGAAGTTGCTGTTGCTGCCATCCATCGCCTGGGGACTGGCGATGCTGTTCGGACTGGAGGGCGTGTATTTCAATATCGCCGTGCTGATGGCGGCACTGCCGGTGTCGACCATGGCCTATGTGCTGGCGACGCGTATGGGCGGAGACGGCGACACCATCGCCGCGCAGGTGGTGCTCAGCACCTTGCTGGCGGCGGTGACGCTGCCGCTATGGCTGTTCCTGATGGGATTCTGAAACAGGCAAACTGAGTTCGGCCACGGTGCCGCCGCCTTCGCGCGCATGCAGTGCGATTCGCCAGCCGTTGGCCGTGCACAGCTGCTGCACGATGGCCAGACCCAGACCGCTGCCGCCGGTATCGGTGTTGCGCGAAGACTCGATGCGGTAGAACGGGCGGAATACTTTTTCCATCTCATGCGGCGGGATGCCGGGGCCGCGATCCAGGATGCGGATCAGCACTTCTTCATCCGTGCGTGACGCCTCGATCTGCACGACTTGTCCGTTGCCGTAACGCACGGCATTGCCCAGCAGGTTCTGCAGCACGCGGTGCAGGGCAAGCGGGCCTGCGCGCACGGTCAGGCCGGGTTGCACATGGCACACGACCTGCGCACCCTGTGCGTTCCTTTCTTCCGCCATCTCCGCCAGCATCGCATCCAGTTCGATCTCATCCGACACTTCCTGTTGCAGGTCGCGGCTCAATGCCAGGAACTCGCCGATCAGCACATTCATGTCGTCGATGTCGCGGCGCAGACGCTCGACAGTCTTGTGCGCGCTGTCTTCGGGCAGCATCTCCACCGCCAGACGCATGCGCGACAGCGGTGTGCGCAGGTCGTGCGAGATGCCGGCCAGCAGCGTGGTGCGATTCGCCATCAGTTCGCGCACTTGCAAGGCCATCTGGCTGAAAGCTGCAGCCAGTTCCGAGAGTTCCTGCACCTCGTTGGCGGGCAGGTTCTCCGGGGTGCCGCCTGCGCCGATACGCTGCGCGGCTTGCGAGAA